>CAYLPL010000242.1:0-2447 GCA_964385545.1 uncultured Clostridia bacterium
GCCGGGGGGTTTGCGGCCGCGGCGTTACTATGGTCACCTTGCTTCCCACGAGGGCGTTCACCAGTGTGGATTTCCCCACGTTGGCGTAACCCAAAACTGCGACGAAACCGGATTTGAAAGTGGAATCTTCGTCGCCCATCACGGCTGCAATCCCTCCACTTCTATGGCGGTATCGAGGGGTAATATGCTGATCCAGGTTTTCCCGGGAGTCAGCCGCACCTCGCGACCCCGCGGACCGGTAATCCGAAACTCGTCCTCGGCGGACCACAGGCCACTGTACCCGCGACCCCCGGTGATTATCAAAGCTTCACCGGATCCATCGAGATCGATGTTCAGTCTTCCAGCTCGATCACCGGGAATCCGTTCCGTCGCCGCCCATAAAACAATCACGTTGGAAAAGGAGAGTTCTTCGTCCGTCTCTCGATCCGCGTGGGGTTTCCCGGCCAAGGATCTCCAGTATAGATCCTCATCCTCGTCGTAAACGTAGGAGGTTGAATAACTCTCATAACCCGGGGGGAAATCGATTTGGAATTCCTCCATTTCCTGGCCCCGCTGCCCCGATATTCCGGGGGCGTCGCGACCTCCGGAAAATCCCCACGGCGAGTGGGGCAGTTCCTCTTTTTCGAATCCGCGTTCGGCGATTTGCTCGCGATTTTCGGGCATCCGGGTGAAAAGGGTATGCTCGTACGGTACTCCCGTGGAGGGACGTCGCACGAAGTCTCCCCCGCCGCGAAGATCATCCAGGTTCGCGTACCTCCTCTGCTGAATCATTTCGTAGGCCTGGGGGCTGCCCCCGCAGTGTATAAGTACCGCATCCAAAGACTCCAAAAGCTGCACGAAATAGTGGCGAGCACTGCGCACAGGCCCCAGCATTTCGGGGTGTTCCGACAAGAAGAGCGCCACGTAGCGGGTCGCGCCCCCTTCGACCAGCATCTCGAAGACCACTTCCGCGTCGGTCAAACCAAGGGGAGGACGGGCGCGGGGCGAGTTGTCGATCACGACACCCAAAATGCGTCGGGCGAGCATTTCTTCCGGTTGAAACAGGCCCGTAAGCGGATTCTCCGCCTCGCCTTCCCCCGGACGTTGAGCAACATCTTCCTCTTCTTCCCCGTCTTCTTCCTGGTCTTCTTCCTGCCGCTTTTCCTCCTGTTCCTCTTTGGGCTCGGGATCCTCCTCGGCCGGTTCCGGTTGCGGTGCCTCGTCTCCCGATCCGCACCCGGCGAAAAACACTGATAGAGCGAGCAAGATCAAGATGAGCACCGGGATAGATGGGGTACGGAGCAATCTCCAAAGCGAAGAAGTCAGTTCAGTCACCCTCTCCTTCCAGGTCCCAATCGTCGACGTGATCGGTCAAAAAGATCGAGTCCATCGCCCCAAGGGACAAAGAGTGCATATCCTGCAAGGATTGTTCGTCCCGGTGATCCCATCCGAGGAGATGGAGTACACCGTGGCAGGTGAGGAAGACGATTTCGTGCAAAAGCGACACGTTACGCTTAGCGGCGGATTCTTCTGCCACCGGGAGGGCTATCACGACATCGCCCAGCAACGTGACATCAAAAACCCGCGATACGTCGGAATCATCCAGCAGGGGAAAGGCGAGAACGTCCGTAACCCGGTCTTCCTCCCGGTATTTCGCGTTAAGACTGCGCATCTCGTCTTCATCCACCATGGTAATGTCTATATGAGGTTCGCCCGCGAGCGGATCCAAAGAGATCCGTTCCCTCGCCAGGACGATCAACCTCCGCAATACCCGCCGAATGGTCGGGGCGAAGATGGGATCAACCTCCATTTCCGGAGTCGTCCTTATCTCGACTATCATCGGGCACCTCCTTCTTCTCACCCTCCATGGCCTTGAGCACGTAGTCGGGATACTCAAGGCGCTTGTGGAAAGCCCCCGAGAGCACCTGGGTAAACACCTCTCCCACGCGATCCAGGTCCCGCAGCGTCAAATCGCAACGATCCAACTGGCCGTCCTCCAGCCGCGCGTGAATTATGTCGCGCACCACGGCTCGAATTCTATCCGGGGTAGGCCGGGAAAGCGAGCGGACCGTCGCCTCGACGGCATCGGCCAGCATTACCACTGCCGTCTCCTTACCTTGCGGACGTTGCACGGGATAACGACAGCCTCCCTGGGATACGTTTTCCTCACCCGCCACCTCCTTCGCCCGTGAATAGAAATAGCTCGCCAGCGTCGTGCCGTGATGAGTGGCGATGAAGTCAATCACCGGCTCCGGAAGACCGGCGTCGCGCGCCATCTCGACGCCGTCTTTGACGTGGGAGATGACGATCAATGCGCTCAGATTGGGCGAAAGCTTGTCGTGCGGGTTGTCCCCGGCAAATTGGTTTTCCACGAAGAAGTAGGGCCTGCGGGCCTTGCCCACATCGTGGAAATAGGCCCCAACTCGAGTCAAGACCGGATCACCGCGCACCGCCCCCGCCGCTGCCGC
>CAYLPL010000243.1:0-2431 GCA_964385545.1 uncultured Clostridia bacterium
TCCCTTGGGACCCAAGGTGATGGTTACCGCATCGGCCATTCTGTCTACGCCGCGTTGCAGAGCACGACGGGCGTTCTCTTTAAACATGATGCGCTTTGCCATACGAAAACTACCTCCTTAACTTGTGCGTCCGGACTTACCGTTATTTCTCGACGCGGGCCAGGATATCTCGCTCGCTGAGGATCAAAAGCTCCTCACCTTGGATCTTGACTTCCGTACCCGCATACTTGGAGAAAATGATGGTGTCACCCTCGGTTACCTCGAGAGATATCTTCTCGCCACTGTCCAGCATCTTGCCGGATCCGACGGCGACGACCTCTCCCTGCTGAGGCTTGTCTTTGGCGGTATCGGGCAACACTATACCGCTGGAAGTTACTTCTTCCTCTTCGATGACCCTGACTACCACGCGATCACCCAAAGGCTTAATGTTCATTACACTACCTCCTCACTGCAACCATAGGATAATGAGATATGTTGGGTCGCGTTGTTAGCACTCGTGTACGGTGAGTGCTAACACCAAATAACATGGTATCTATCCCCCCGAATCGAAGTCAACCACCTTCCCGGATAATTCGGGCAAGAAATGCACACCCATGGCTGATGAGGAGAATTTGCGGCCACATTTCTATGCCACAGACCGGACTTTCTCTTGCTTTCTTTCGGTTAGACGATTCGGGCCATCTCAGGGTAGATTCTGCAGGTTGCGCGCCTGTCTATAGGAGTTCTCGGCGCTCGCTTCCCGCAAGAAACGGTTGAAGACGTAGAGCGCCACCGCCAGATAAGGCCCCGATAGAACGTAGTGATAAATCCCCGCGGGCGGGAGATTGTAAAGTGGCGGAGGTATGGTCAACATCTCCAGCCATCTTTGCATGATGGAAAGGGGGATGACGAAACGGAAGTACGTGAAAAAGTCCTCGAGGAGGTACATGGAGAACTGAGCCCACTCCCTTCTGCTCGGCCACAGGGACAAGTATGCCACGTCGCCGACGATCTTACCCGCCACAAAGAACAAGAGATACCTTACGAAATGGGGAAAGTGCGGATAAGCGTAATCCAGTATCACGGCCGTCATCTGGAGGGTTCCCAATACGATAAGGGCCAGCAAGATGAAGCGCGCCTTTCTATTCAAGGGGATCCACCCTCTTCTCTCGCCGTGGGCGACACCAGGGTTCCACGTTCGCTACGGGCGTTACCCGGGTTTCCCCGCCTCCTTGGGGCTCGATTCCCACGTAAGGGATCTCCATTCCGTTGTGATATACCGCACGATGCATATCAACCGTTACTTTGGCCAGTTCCCCGAAACCCTTGGTTCCGAGGCATCTCGCCACGTCCCCGGTACGGACGGGACGAGCACAGACCCTTCGCTGCAGGTGACTTTCTTCCAGAACACCCGGCAGGAGCACTTCAGCTCCCGAGGGACCGGAACCGGACATCGAGACGGTCTCGCCATCGAAACGAGCCAGTGCCGCGCTCAACTGCGGCGGCATGGAAACCGAACCGAATCCAGAGATCACCACGATCGGCACATCACCGACCTCCTCGGAAACCCGTTTCAGGTCCGCCCAATCCATTCCGCCGGCGACGAGACCGGCGGGTTCGGTTTGTAGGGCCCCCAGGACGGAGTCGGATTCCGCCGGTTCCAAAAAAGCGAGAATCGCGCCCGGAGGTAACGCCTCCAGATCGCGAAGATTCCCGACTACCCGAAGCGGACCGATGGCCTCAGGGCCAATCCCGTAGACTCCACCGATCCGGGCTACTTCCCCGCGAATCTTGACTCCTCGTCCTCCGACGAATTCTTCCACTGTACCGGCGATGTAAGCGTGCATCGTGTATTCCTCTACGTGACGAGAAATCACTATCATGCCTGCTTCGCGGTCAAATCGTTCGATTGTGCCTTCGAAGGGAGCGTAGGCATAATTTGCTCCATCGGCTCCCGCCGCGGCGGCGAGTATCTCTCCTTCTTCCACGGTATCACCCTCGCTGACACGGACATGCATCCAAGCTACGGCCGGCCAAACCCGGAGGTCCTCGACGATATTCACGGAATATTGTGCGCGCTCACTGCCGGGATGTTCGCGCAGATAAATGCGACCGCGCGAACGCGAGATGTATTCGACGACCCCCTCGATCGGAGAACGAGCCTCGAAAGGCTCTACGGGGCTTTGCGCAACTACATCTCCCTCCACCACCTGCTGGCCCACCTCCACGCAAATGCGGGTTTCGGGAGACTTCCTAAGATCCGGGCCAATATCCACGACGTAGGGACTACCGGAAAGAAACTTTGCTTTGGCCACAACCGTATCCGGTCGCACAACCTCTCCCACCTGCACCAGGATTTCCCCGGGCAGTGGCAAAGCGCGCGTAAGGCGGATTTCCCGATTCAATAGCGACGGATTAAGATTGGCCGACACTGGCCATCCCCTCCCCTCCC
>CAYLPL010000244.1:0-2431 GCA_964385545.1 uncultured Clostridia bacterium
TCTCGATGTCGCTTATCCGCGGCGGAAACTTGAACGCGGGTATCCCGGCCAGGGCGGCCGAGAGGATCCGGAGACGATCGCCGGAGTCGCGCTCTTCGAGGAGAGCCAGGGCATCGTCGCGACCGCGGCGGTAACGATATCCGTGGACGTCGAGGATACGTCCCCCGGCGACGGTGTCCATCGGAGAGGAACTGCGAAGGATGAAGCGATCTCCGAAGGCAGCGGGTACACCACCCCGGGGATGCAGACGGGCAAAACCCCAGCCGCCGGGGGCGATGTGATCGCCGTCGAGCACTACGAGGCGTGTCGAGACCTCGGCGGTGCCCATGTGCAAAGTTAGGATGTCCCCTTCCTCTATGGGAGGGGATTGGGCGAGGACACGCACCCGTGCGGCCAAGACGCGATGGGAAAAGAACCGCCCGGGCTCGGCAACCCACACGCCCCGCGGCAACTCTCGAGGTGAAAGATCCGGGACGTTTATGGCCACGCGACCGCCGGCCGGGGCGACATCCACCGAGCCCCCGTGGATCTGGATGGATCGGGCTCGAGTGCCGAGATTCCCGGGGATCACCTCCAGCTCATCACCCACGGCCACCGAAGAACCACGCAGGGTTCCCGTGACCACGGTGCCGATACCCGGGACGGTGAAAGCCCGGTCCACCGGGAGCCTGGCGGGCCCGGTCTTCGAGTGACCGTGACTTTCCCGCACCAGTCCCGCCTCGCGGGTAAGGGCCTGCATCAGCTGGTCCAGGCCAAAGCCCTCGAAGGCGGATACCGGTATCACCGGGGCTTCCCGCAACGCTCTTCCCGACAGCTCCTCCCGTATCTCTTCTGCGGCCAGCTCCCGAAGCTCCTCGTCCACCAGATCACCCTTGGTCACCGCGACGACCCCGCGCTCGATTCCCAAGAGATCGATTATATCCAGGTGCTCCCGCGTCTGGGGCATCACCCCCTCGTCGGCGGCCACCACCACCAGGGCCAGATCGATCCCATATGAGCCAGCCACCATGTTGCGTACAAGGCGCTCGTGACCGGGCACATCGATCACCGAGGCACTGGAGCCGTCCAGAAGCTGCAGCTCGGCGAAACCGAGATCGATGGAGATACCCCGCTTCTTCTCCTCGGGTAGGCGGTCGGTGTCGCACCCGGTGAGCGCGCGGACCAGAACCGTCTTACCGTGATCTATGTGTCCGGCGGTGCCGATTACCAGATCGGGCAGCGTGCATCACCCCTCCTCGAGGGATTCGAGGTATTCCTCTATGGCCTTGCCGGCAGTCGCACCGTCACCGACGGCGGTGGCGATTTGTTTTTGTGCCTTCTTTCTCACGTCTCCGACGGCGAATATTCCAGGTACGTCAGTGGTGGTGTCCTCGGAAGCGAGAATGTAGCCATCGGAATCCAGGCTTACGACATCGTTCAAAAAGGCCGTGGCCGGATCGGTGCCGACGTATATGAAAACACCAGCAACCGGGAGACGGGATATGCGGTCGTCGACGACGTTGCGAAGTTTGAGGTTCTCCACCAGGGCGTCGCCCTCAATCGCCTCGACGACGCTGTTCCAGACCACGTCGACATTCTCGGAATTCTCCACCCTGTCTTTGAGGATGTCGACGGCGCGCAACTCGTCGCGACGGTGGATAATGTGCACCCTGCTGGCGAGGCGAGACAAGTACAGGGCCTCCTGCACGGCGGAATCGCCGCCGCCGACGCACGCCACCTCACGGCCCCGGAAGAAGGCACCGTCGCAGGTGGCACAATAGGAGACACCGCGGCCGCGGAACTCCTCTTCACCGGGAACGCCCAAAGACCTGGGTGCGGAACCCGTGGCTATGACCAGGGCACGGCCCCGGTATTCCCCCTGGGTACCGACGGCCACCCGGGTGCCGTCGTCATCTGCCGCGACGCTTCCTATTTGATCCATGACTATCTGGGCACCATAGCGCGTCGCATGTTCGCGGAAGGCCTCGGCCAGCTCGGCACCGGTTATCCCGGGAATGCCGGGGTAGTTCTCGATGGCGTCGGTGGTGGCGACCAGTCCGCCGGGAACCTCTCGTTCGATAACTACGGTATCCAGCCCGGCCCGACCGGTGTATATGGCGGTGGCGAGCCCACCGGGACCCGCGCCGACTATTACCACATCGTACATTTCACCAGCTCCTCTCTGGACATCACGCATCAATGATATCATCCACGCAGATTATTCCAGAGGTAGCCCGGTGGGCAAACCATGACCCTGTAACATGATTGTATAGTTCTCGCGACAACGGGACTTGTACTGTCGGGGGACAGGGTGTAACATGTAATTAGTATAAGTCCAATTCAATAAGTCCCATGGCGGGCCGCTTCAAGCGACAAAGGCAAACGCTTCCGAAAGGAGCGGGCGCAAAGCTACGGATCTAAAGTCTCGTGAGAGACCATGATGGCCGGGTTG
>CAYLPL010000245.1:0-2428 GCA_964385545.1 uncultured Clostridia bacterium
GGGATCTCATCCCCCGCGGCCTGGCTGATCCGAGGTTCAGGCGTACCGTAGAGGGTGACCTGGGCCTGCGCGAGGGAGTCGGTTCCCTTTTGGATTTAGCCCGTGAGCGGGTCCTCGGGGCCGTACGGGAGTCGTTTCCCGGCTTCGATCGGGATGCCCTCGGGATTGCTTCTCAAAAACGAGAAGTGGAACGTACATATCTCGCCTCCGATCCCCTGGAGGAAAGCATCGATTTGGAGCTCGGAAAGGCCTGCATCGATCTGGCCACTCGTCGACACGCGGGAGTAGTGGAAGTGGAGGACACTCCGACGGGGCCGGTGAGGTATTTACGCGGCAAGGACCTGCGGGATGCAAAAACGCTGGTGGGAACCGGGGGAGCATTTGTCGGCGCCGCACGCCGGGGAGATTCCCGGGAGCTTTTGGAGGCGGCTTTATTCACCGGGGATGAGTCCCTGCGTCCCTCCAACCCGAAGTTATTGATAGATCGAGGATACTCTCTGTTTGCGGCTGGCTTGCTGTCATTCGAACATATAGCGGCATCCCGCGGTATACTCAAGGAACTAGAGCCCGCCGAGATTGTCGACGAAATGAAGACCCGAGGATGGGAAAGGAGCGACTCGTGGGCGAACGCGATAACCTGAGAATGGATGGTCGGGCTTACGACGAAGTGCGACCCGTTAAGATAACGCGACACTTCACCAAGTATGCCGAGGGGTCAGTGCTGGTGGAAACCGGCGAGACGAAGGTCCTGGTAAATGTCTCGGTGCAAAATGGTGTTCCCAGGTGGCTACGTGGTTCGGGGCGGGGTTGGGTTACGGCTGAATACAGCATGCTGCCGCGCTCGACCCAGGAAAGAAATGTCAGGGAGGTCCATTTCGGCAAACCCTCGGGGCGGACCCAGGAAATCCAGCGTTTGGTTGGCAGGTCGCTTCGCACCGTGGTTGAGCTGGACAAGCTCGGCGAATGCACCCTCTGGGTGGACTGCGACGTCCTTCAGGCGGATGGGGGAACGCGTACCGCCTCCATAACTGGAGCCTTCGTCGCTCTGGTCGATGCCCTTTACCATCAGATGAAACGGGAGCATCTTAGATATCTCCCCCTCAACAACAATGTGGCCGCCATCAGCTGCGGTATAGTGGGGGGTGTTCCCCTTTTGGATTTGGCCTACGAGGAGGATTCTCGCGCTCAGGTCGACATTAATGTCGTCGGGACTGGAGATGGCAAACTGGTGGAAATACAGGGTGGGGCCGAGAAAGATCCATTCTCCTGGGAACAGCTGAACGAGCTTTCCGAGCTCGCCCGAAAAGGGATTAGCGACATGACGGCGGCGCAAAGGGAGGCCTTGGGACCGCTTTGGGATGAGGTTCGGGCCGGTGTCGCCCGCCTCGGAGAGGACTCGCCCTTCGGGGCCTTGCGCAGTTTCGGGAAAGATTCACGCAAATGACACGGGTTCTAGTAGTCGCGACGCGAAACGACGGTAAGGTGCGGGAGTTGCAAAGGATCCTCGGCGGTGAGGTCGATCTGCGGCTTAGGAGTCTCGCGGATTTCCCCCAGATGCCGGAAATAGTCGAAGATGGCGAGACGTTCGAGGAAAACGCCACGATAAAGGCCTTGGCCGCTGCACGCCAGTTGAAAGTGGCCGCTTGCGCCGACGATTCCGGACTGACCGTTCCAGCCCTTGGAGGAGAACCGGGGGTCATGAGCGCTCGTTACTCCGGAGAGAACGCTTCGGACGAGGAGAATAATCGTCTCCTTTTGGAACGTATGAGGAATCTCGAGGGTGCGCGGGAACGCCGAGGGTACTTCGTGTGCGCCGCCGCTCTGGCCATCCCACGGGGTGTGGCAGCGGATTGGGATGTGGATATTCCGAACGATTGGGAATTGACGGAGGATGGCATCGGGGTGTGGGTGCATCTGGCGGAAGTTCCGGGCGTTTTGCTCCACGAAGAGCGTGGGCTAGGTGGTTTCGGCTACGATCCTCTCTTTCTGGACGAAGAGTCCAACAGGACATATGCGGAGATGAGCCTTTCTGAGAAGAACGAGATCAGTCATCGGGGACGTGCCTTCAGGGCATTGGCCCGCGAGATCTCGAGGCTACTGACGCAGACATGATAAGATTGACTTGGGACTGGGCGTACTTTATACTAAGTAATCGCTGAGAAGACCGGAGCGTAGCGCAGTTTGGTTAGCGCGCCTGCTTTGGGAGCAGGAGGTCGCCAGTTCGAATCTGGCCGCTCCGACAGTCGTCCAGGGTTATGAATGCGGGAGTAGCTCAGTGGTAGAGCCTCGGCCTTCCAAGCCGATTACGCGGGTTCGATCCCCGTCTCCCGCTCAGAGGCGCCCGTAGCTCAGCCCGGATAGAGCATCTGACTTCTAATCAGGTGGTCGGAGGTTCGAATCCTCCCGGGCGCGCCAGAGAATATGGTGG
>CAYLPL010000246.1:0-2427 GCA_964385545.1 uncultured Clostridia bacterium
GAGGTGGAGATTCGCACAAAGTATGCGGGATATATCGACAAGCAAAAGGATATGGTGGAACGCTTCCTGCGCTCGGAGCGACGCAGTATCCCGGCGGATCTGGATTACACGGAAGTCTCCGGCCTCTCGGTGCAGGCCCGGCAAAAACTGGAGTCGGTGCGTCCCACCTCGATCGGGCAGGCGATGAGGATACCCGGCGTTTCCCCGGCCGACGTATCCGTGCTCTTGGTCTGGATTTCCGGTGGGGGTGGCAATGGATCGCGAGATTAGGGTCTGCGAGGTTCAAGCCAGCGGGCGAGATGCGGGCGTTGCCATAGCGGAAGAACCGGCGCGTCTTTTGGCGCGTTACCTCGAGTTGGTCGGTGGTCCGGGGATGAAGATTCGCGTAATATCGCGAGCCACTCGCACGATACTTTTGCGCCGGCACCTTACCGATTCACTGGTGGGAATTCCCATCATGGATCGTTTGGTTCCCCAGGACGGGGGGCGAGGGGTCGTCGACATCGGAAGCGGCGGCGGTTTCCCGGGGATGGTAGTGGGCATTGCCCGGCCCCGCTGGGAGATTCAATTGATCGAGAGCAATTCCCGCCGGGCGGGTTTCCTGCTGAGCGTGGTGGAATTGCTTGGGCTCGATAACGTGCGGGTTCATCCCGTCCGTGCCGAAGAGGCGAAGCTCAGTGGATGCGTCGTGACGGCTCGAGCGGTCGCCCCGCTCGAAGCCCTCCTCCCGGTGACCCAAAAATGCGTGGCACCCGGTGGCCATTTGGTGCTGTGGAAGGGATCCTCGGTGGGACGGGAGCTGGAAGAGGCCAAAACTGTCATGGATGATCTCGGGCTGGCCCTTCGCTGCAGACGTCGGTATCGTCTTCCCGGGGAGGACATTTCCCGGGAAATACTCGTGCTCTCGATGCGACGACCGTGAAGGAGAATCCGGGGAACTGACGAAAGAACGACCGAGGGGGACGACATGTCATTCGACGAGAGATTGAGAGATCCGAAGATCGACCGCCTTTTTACGGCCATGTTGCTGGTGGAAACCGTGGAGGAGTTCTACCAGCTTTTCGAAGATCTTTGTACTATCGGTGAGATCCACACCCTCGCGTCGAGATTTCGAGCCGCCGAGATGTTGCACCGGGGAGCTACATACGAAGAGATCGCCGAAGAGACCGGTATGAGTTCAGCCACCATCAGCCGGATCAAGAGATTCCTCCTTTATGGAGCCGACGGCTACATCCTCGCCATAGAACGCCTCGCCGAATCCGACGATACCGAAACATCCATCGATGATCTGACCCGATAGGGCTTTGCCCCGTTGACGTCTTCCCGTAGGTGGCGTTATAGTGGGAGTTGTCTTTATGGCTTTAACGAGATAAAGAGATAAAGTAAGGAAGTGACGCCCGTTGCCAGAATCCCGTTTGCCTTCCTCCGCCAAGAGGCGGCGCGATACCGAAGTCCGCATGCGAGATGTCTTTCGCTCTTGGGGCTATCGCGAGATTGACGCACCGGTACTTATGGATTACGAGACCCTACGTACCGCCGGAAGCAGTGCGGAGGAAGCGGCTTACAAATTGGTCGACGAGGGAGGACGAATCCTCGTTCTCCGACCGGATATGACCGCCCCGATAGCGGAGATGGCCTCTCAGAATTGGTCGGACATTCCCCGCCCCATCCGCCTTTGCTATTTCTCCCGCTTATTTCGGCGCGGAAACGGCGAGAGGGAGTTTTTCCAGGCTGGAGCCGAACTCATCGGTGGCGGAGATGTGGCGGCAGACGCCGAGGTGGTTGCTTTATGCTGTGAAATCCTGACGGCAGCGGGTCTGGAGCGGTTTCAGGTGAACCTGGGCCATACCAGGGTATTGCGGGATATTTCCAGTTCCTTGGGCCTCGACGCAGGAGAATCCGCGAGATTGAGGACTTCCCTGGCGCGAAGGGATATCGTGGCCGTCGAATCCCTGCTGGCAACTCTTGCGCCCGATGTGGCACGTAGGGCGGACATTCTGCTGCCTTATCGCGGGGTCTTGGGCATGGATGATCTCGACAAACTCCTCGGTGCAGGGGTGGCAAAGACCCTCGTGGACAGGATTGGTCGCCTGTTGCAATGGTTGGAGCATTTCACCCCCGAGATAGCTGTCGGCTTTGATCCCTCGCTGGTTCGTCGGCTAGATTATTACACCGGGTCCGTGTTCGAGATTTATTGCCCCGAGACGGGTGATTTCCTCGGTGGGGGTGGGCGCTATGATGGGCTGATGGGCCGTTTCGGTAGTGAGGAACCGGCCACGGGATTCGCCCTGAACATGGAGTCCGTGCAGTCGGCGGTCTGTCTCCGAAATGGTGAAGACGACGCTGACGATCTGTGCCTGATCCTCACCGAGCCGGAGTATCCGGCGGCGGCCGTTCGGTTGGCCCAGGAATTGCGAGGGCGTGGAT
>CAYLPL010000247.1:0-2425 GCA_964385545.1 uncultured Clostridia bacterium
TCGGCCATCAGGCCCGCGATCTTGGGATTGGAGTTCATATCGTTGCGCAGGATCCGTCCCTTTCCCGCCGGCAGCTCGACCGCCCGTGGGTTCTCCGGATCCTCGAAGTTGTGCAGGTAACACCAATCGCTGGGAGTTGGGCATTCCTGGGCCTTACGTGAGACCTTGGTCCGGGCGTAGGTACTCTTGCCGGTACCGGTTTCGCCCGTCATGAATATGTTATAACCGGGGCTGTCCATATCCAGTCCGAACTCCATTGAGCGTACGGCACGCTCCTGTCCGATTATGTCGGTCCGGGGTGAATCCTGGTTTAGACCTTCGAATATGTCGGTGGGGCAAAGCCGGCAAAGATCCTCTACGTCAAGTTTTCTAACGGTGGAGTTAATCTGGTTGGCCATCGTCTCTCCTCCCATACTTATATCCGCAATGATTTGAGTGCGAAATCTCCATCTCAATAGAGAGCTTCTACGATCGCGTCGCGTCACCTTCCATGTGTCTTTCCGGGGGGCCGACCAACACCGTGGCCCGCGTCCCCAAATTCATGGTTCGATAAAAGGCTTCGCAAATATCTTCAGGACCTATTCCTTCCAGCAGCGAGGGGAGACGTCGCAGGTAGTCGATGCCGAGGCCGTGGCGTTCCATTCCCACCAAGGTGGCGGTCAGACCGCCGGCCTTCTCCAATCTCAGCAGGGAGCTGCCGCGGACGTAGCCCCGCATCCTCGCGACTTCTTCTGCGCTCGCGGGGGAGTCGGCGAAGCGCTGGGTGTGTGCTCGAATTGCCTCCAGGACTTCATCGGCGTCGGAGGGATGTATTCCGGCCTGTATGGACCAAAGCCCTGTGTTGGCATCGGACGAGACGCCCCCCGCGACATGGTAGGCCAGGCCCCTGGTCTCGCGGATGTCTTCTCCAAGGCGTCCACCCATCCCGAGACCCCCGAGGATGAGCATGCCCAGCCGAAAAGGCCGGTAATCCGGATGTCTTCGGGCTGGGGCCAACCCGCCATGCCGCAGCTCCATTTGGACGGCGCCGGGCAATTGCAGCTTTAAGGGATTTGGGTCTGGCTTATGGGATGGGTCAGGAATATGTACCGGGGGCGGGTGAGGAGAACCGCTATTGAGCCAGGGGTCCAGTACCTGCACTATCTCGTCCAAGGCTCGATTTGGAGCCATATCTGCCGTGGCGGCCAAGATGGTGCCGGCGGGCACCCAAAAATCCCCCCGAAAACGGGAGACGGTTTTCGCATCGATTTGCGAGAGGGCCTCGTGATTGCCGGCAGTAGATTCGCGGTAGGGGTGGCCTTCGGGATAGATGGCGCGCCGCATGTTTTGCGCGGCCACGAAAGCAGCCGTCTCCTGCGCTTCCAGCAGGCGGGAGCGGTGGAGTTTGACCGCATTCTCCACCCGTTTTCGCGGGTATACGGGTTCGCACATGATTTCGCGGAGCAAATCCAGCGCCACGAGTCTGTCTTCTGCACGGCATTCCAATGAAACCCAGGTGTACTCGAAATCGCAGCCGGCACCCATAGCGATGCCCCGGGCATCCAAAGAGTATGCCAGCTCGCGATAATCGCGTCGCCCGGTCCCGGCACATAAGAGGTCGGCGGTGATGGTTGCGAGGCCGGGCCTTTGCGGGGCGCGGATGCTACCGGCCGGAAGCAGGAGATCCAACCGGAAACCATCCCACTGAGGTCGGCGATGGAAAAGGGCGCGGGCCCCACCCGCGAGCTCTCGACGCGCGGTTACGCCGGTACCAGGAAGCGCATATTCAGCTTTCGCGCGGGAGGTGGCGGGAGTTGCGGCGGTCCTGACGGTTCGTGGCCCGGGGGAGGGCATTCTTCGTGTCGCGCCCGGCGTGAACCACCCGCACGTACGGTTTGGCTGAACCAGATAATCTCCCGCGACACGTGCGATGTCTTCTTCCCTGACTTCAGCGACTAGGGCGGGAAACGACAGATGCATGTCGGGTATTCCCGCGATGGCTCCTCCACCCATGGCAAGGGCCCTCGATGCGGCGTCGTCGTTGTAAGTGAATTGGGCGAGAAGTTGCGTCTTAGCCCTCACCAATTCTTCCTTTTCGGGACCGGAGGAGGCCAAATCGAGGAGGATTTCGTCGATGGACGCCTCGATGGCGTCCTCGGAGATTCCCTCGCAGGGTACGGCGAATACCTCGAACAGGTGCGGATCGCGCGCGTAAGCGAAGGAGGCCGAGGCTTCGGTGGCCATCCCCGCATCCAACAAGTCGCGGTGGAGTCGGCTGCTTCGCCCCAGGTTGCGGTTTGAAAAGCCGAAGGGCCAGACTCCTCCCGAGAGAATCGCCTCCAGAACGTGCAGGGAGACGGCATCCGCGGAAGCTGCCGCCGGAGTATGATAGGCGGCGAGATAGCAGCGTGGTGCACCGGGGCGGCGGAGGTTCACCCGCCTCTCC
>CAYLPL010000248.1:0-2424 GCA_964385545.1 uncultured Clostridia bacterium
GGGACCAATCTTATCAAGGCCACGTCCGATCGCTGGGATATTCGACTGAATGTCCAAGCCGTGCCCGATCTGTTGGAGAGGATACCCTCCGTCGACGCCGGAATGCCCGTGGTGATCGAGGAATCCGTGAATGTCAAATACAGACGATTGGTGGACGAGGTGCCCCTGATGGGGGTGAGCGAGGATTTTCCCGGCATCCGCGAACACGACTTGCTTGAGGGTCGCTTCTTCGGGCCGCTGCACGTCCAGGAACGTATGCGCGTGGCGGTGTTGGGTTACGACGCCTGGCGGCAACTCTTCGGCAGCATCAATCCCGTGGGACACGGGGTCTACATCGGGGGGCAGCGATTCACCGTACTGGGAATCTTGGAACGCAAAGGAGAGGGGATGGCCGGTGACATCGATCAATATGTGGTAGTTCCGGTAACCGCGGCACAGCGGGTGCTCCTTACCGGGCGCGTGGATGAATTGTGGTTCCAGTCCCCGGACGAAAAATCCGTGGATGCCGCGATGGTGCAGCTGGGCAGCATATTCAGGCACAAGTTCAATATTGGCGGCGAAGAAGATATGCCCGACAAAGGTGCGCCGGACGACGTCAAAGGTATGATGCAGAGGCGAGGAGGAGAATACCTCGTCCGCGAAGGTAAGTATCCACCTTGGGAACCTCAATCCTCGGGACCTCCCCTGACGATCACCAGCATGAACACCATGGTCGAAGAGGCGAGCGAGGCCAGTCGCGTCATGACGATGATGCTCGGCGGTATCGCCTCTGTAGCACTCCTCGTGGGCGGGTTGGGTATCATGAACATTATGCTCGTTTCGGTCACGGAGCGAACCCGGGAAATCGGTATAAGAAAGGCTCTAGGTGCACATCCGGGTGACATAGTGTATCAATTCATGATGGAGGCGCTGGTTCTCGGTTTGGTTGGGGGCGCCCTGGGACTGACGATGGGGTTCTTGGGGACCGGTGTTGCGGCGAGGTACGGTCTGGAAACGCTATTGACCCTCCAATCGACCGGAGTGGCCTTCGTCGCCGCGGTCGCCATAGCCATCATGTTCGGGGTCTATCCAGCTTTTGCCGCCGCGCAGATGGAGCCGGTGGAGGCGCTTCGCCATCGCTAGACACCGACTTCATCCCTGAGCATCCGAATGATTTTCAGAAGGGGAATAGTTTCAAAGAGGGGGTCCCGCCAGGCTAGAGCCCGGCGGGACCCATATGCATTTAAGTGTGAATTTAGCTCTTGCCGTCAACGAGGGTGGGCAGAACATCCCTCAGCATCTGATGACGAAAATCCGGGACGTCGAAGTCGTGGATCAGTTTCCCGAGGGCAACTTCTACATCGCCGGTCTCTCTCAACAGTTCCCGTGCACGGTTGGCGAAAGCTTCTAGCCATTTGCGTTGTTCACTTATCGCTTCGGGAGCGGACGGCTTCCCGTGTCCAGGGAGGACGTACTCCACGTCCATTTCCTCCATACGACGTAGGGCCGTGATCCAGGCATCGATATCGGCGTCACCCATGAATGGGAACCGTCCCACGAACACAAGGTCACTCGTAAACAGAACTTTTCTTTCGGGCAGGTACACCACACAGGTACCGGGGGCGTGTCCCGCGAGTTCTATTAGGCGTACCGTCTTGTGCTCGCGATCTATGGTCATCTCACCCTCGAAGGTAAGATGGGGAAGTGGAAGTGGTGTCGATTCCCCGGCCACCTAGGCCCAGACCGATGGCAGGTTCTCCTGCATCAGGATTCTCGTCCGTTCGGTTGAAATGAGGGGCGCGGAAAACGCGGTGTTTCCGAACGTGTGATCGGGGTGGTGATGAGTGTTGATCGTAAGATATACGGGTTTTGCGGTTTGGGCAGATATGTGGGCCTGGAGCAATTCTCCGTCGGCCGGACTGCGCATGGTATCCACAACTATGGTGCCCTTTTCGGTGGTGATGAAGACGGAGTTAACCGTCTCGCGGGCATCGGAGACTGTATAAACGTCTTGGAGGACCTGCAACATGCATCCTCTCCTTCCAGTTCGGAACCTCATTACTTACCTCGGTACCTCACCGTCTATTCGGCAATATACTCGAAATACCTCCATTTATGGACTAACGCGTCCGGGCAAAGGTGCAGGGACACTTCTGAAGAATAGGTTTTGCAGAGGTGAGTTTTGCGGGCGGGCCCGGGAAGATATCGGGAGGTGGATCGATTCTTGTCGCCTCGAGTACGCAGCTTCGTCGCACTTTTGCTATTCTCCCTGCCAATATTCGGCGTTTTGTGGGGCTGTGCGGATATGCAGGACATCTCGCCGTCCCCGGGTTCACGGCCGGGCCCGACCTCTGTCGAGGAAACCCCAGAGGCGCCGGAAGAGAGCCCGCCCCCGACCCCGGAGGAAATCGCTGAAAAATCCCTGCCCCCAAAAACGGAAATTAC
>CAYLPL010000249.1:0-2410 GCA_964385545.1 uncultured Clostridia bacterium
TTACGCGGACGGCACCAGGGCGTTGCGGGGAGTGGACCTCAACGTAAAGGTCGGCGAGAGTCGTCTGATCCGCGGTCGGAGCGGTTCGGGAAAGACCACCCTATTCCGCCTCCTTTTGGGAATGGATATTCCCAGCGGCGGTTCTTTGATGGTCGATGGTTACGCGATGACGGAAGTCGACGATCGTTCACTCAGACTGCTGCGTCGGAGGATGGGAGTCATTTTTCAGGATTTCCGACTCATCATGGGGCGGACGGCACTGGAGAACGTCGAGATGGGTCTGCGCGTTTTGGGTATCACCGGGCCTGCCATGAGAGCACGTGCCCGGGAGTACCTAAAGCGACTGGAACTAACCCATCGGGCAAATGCTTTGGTCGATGCCCTCTCCTGGGGAGAACGCCAGCGCGTGGCAGCTGCCCGCGCCCTTTCGCGGGATCCCGCCATCATCTTGGCCGACGAACCAACGGGGAACCTCGACGAGGCGCTTTCAGCCAGGGTCATGGAATTGCTCTACGAGGCGAACGATCGGGGGGCGACCGTATTGGTGGCCACCCACGCCTCCGACGTACTCGCTACCAACCGCAACCGCACCATTACACTGTCCGAGGGCCGCATCGTAGGCGATGTGCGACGGCGGGAGGGAGGGCCAGTCGATGGGTGACCTCCTTTTCTTCTTTCGCGAAGCCTTCAAGGGCTTGAGATTGCATCCGGCGTCCAATTTGGTTTCCGTGACCAGTATCGCGTTGGCCCTTTTGGGCCTGACGTTGGTGGCGGGCGGCTGGGCCAATTTGGAGAATGCCCTCGAAGTAACGCGTTCCCAGGCGGAAATAGTGGTTTACCTGCGCGAGGAAATCGAAGCCGAGGGAGCACAGGATGTGGCGGACCGGTTGATCTCGGAGGCGGGTGCCACTCGCGCCCGCGTGGTTACACCCGCGGAGACTGTCGAGAGAGTCGAGGCGGTGATCGGACCCGACTTCGATATCCTGGAAGTCATGGAGGGATTCAATCCCTTTACCTATTCGGTCGAGGTTGGGGTTGATCCCGAGCAGGCATCGTATGTTGTCTCCTCGGCGCGAAACATGTCCGGCGTGGATTCAGTCCGGGATAACGAAGAAATCCTCGCACCCCTGGTCACTCTTACCGGCGTCGCCCGCTGGGTGGGATTTGTGGTTAGTGTCATGGTGGGATTAGTTACCCTCATTTTGGTCTCCCACATCGTCCGTCTCGGCATTTCCGCCCGCAGGGAAGAAATCCAAACGCTGCGCCTGCTGGGAGCATCGGAGTGGTTCGTCGCGCTGCCGTTTTTGTTGGAAGGCGCCCTCTTGGGCACCTTCGGTGTCGTCATATGCCTCTCCGTCGGGATTGTCGGTGGTCCCCTCGTGTACGGATTCTTGCGGGAGTCACTACCCTTTTTGCCCCTGGTGCCGTGGAACGATCTCGCGGGAACGCTGGCGGTGATCGCGGCCCTCCTCGGGACGGTATCGGGACTTCTTGGAGCCGCAGTGGCCCTGCGTTCCCGCGTGTGATATTTCACTTTGTTGCGTTGTGCCATCTCACCTTGCAGCCGAGGGTATTCTCCATTTCCGACAATGCCCATTCGTGGGCATCCGGCGTGGTCCCCGCCACCGCATCTCGATAAACGGTTACCTCGTAGGTGAGGTCTCGCGCGGCTGCGGCTGTGTACAAGACGCAGATATTGGTACACACTCCACAAAGGTCCAGGTGCTTGATCCCGTTTTCCCGCAGCACGAGGTCGAGTTCCGTGGCGAAGAAAGCGCTGAATTTCCTCTTTTCGATCACGACGTCGCCTTGGAGAACTTCCAATTCGTCGATGATTTGCGCGCCCTTAGTTCCGGCAATACAATGGGGCGGGAACATCGTGAATTCGGGGTCATCGGTCCGGTGGTGATCCCGTATGAATATGACCAGGTCCCCGCGGGAACGTGCCCTCTCGAGAAGGGCCGAGACCCGCGGGATTACGGCGCGACCGGCTTCTCCCAGGGAAAGCGGGGCATCGGGCAGGAGAAAATCGTTTAACATGTCTACGATGACTAAAGCCCTGCGTTCTTGTTCCATCGACAGACACCTCCAATACCTTTTTACAATTCGAGACGTCCCCGCGAAAGGTCCCCTTAGCAGGGTATGCATCGGAATTATCGGGCGTTCCCATCCCATTTCCGCCTTCGAGGGAGTATTGCGCGCCTTTGCACCCGGGGGACGTACTTTGGTAGGTGCACTCCGGGAGGTATTGAAGATGATCGGGGAGGTAGCTCGAGGGAGATAATAGAATACTGGACTAGCGAGAGATCACCGAGGGTTGGTGGCCGATGGCGGGGAACGGAGCCGAATAGATGAGAAGGTCCTGGTTTTCCAATAGGATGATACTGCTTGCCGCAATACTGGCACTGTT
>CAYLPL010000250.1:0-2407 GCA_964385545.1 uncultured Clostridia bacterium
GGTGAAGATCGCCGAGGCGTTGGCCGACGCCTTCGATTGCGACGTGAACGATCTGCCCCTGAGCATGGTGCTCTCCTGGTTCGAGCAAAAGGCAGTGGTGATACTGCTTACCCTCTTCGCCCTGGGGATCAAGGGCATCAAGCTGGGACCCACGCTCCCGGCCTTCTTTAGCCCCAACGTGCTGGATAAACTGGTGCAGACCTTCGAAGTGGCCCCAATAAGCGACGTAGATTCGGACCTCGCCGAGCTCCTGGGCGAGTGAACCCATCGACCTCCGGGGGATGTAGCTCCCCCGGAGGCTTACCCAATTCGACCCGGTAACCCGGGGTGCCCGCCGGCATTCTCCGCTGTCTGCCCCGGGCCCTCCGGTTGACTCCATTCAATTGACGATTTCCGCACGTGATCTTTCTCCTAACAGGGGTTCAAATCGAAGGACGAAACCGTCTTTTGCGAGGGCGATGGCGGACGCGGGGAGGCACGATGACATCCCGCGAATTCTCGCATCGAGGACGGTCTTTGGCCTTGAGAGTTCCTTCCCCGCGACGCATCTTTACCCACCGTAGACCCCTTGACCCCGGTTATCTTCGCATGGATTCCCGCCGCTTCGGGAAGGATATGACCGATGCGGGGGCGAAACCCGTGGGAGCCATTCCCGCCAAAAGAGGGTTGGTGGGGACGCACATGGAGGCCACGGTGACGTGTCGCGAAGTTCCCTTTATCCCTTCGCGGTGGCGATGTCTTTATCCACTTTTGATCTCGGTCGGGGGCTGGGGTGGCCGGAGTCTCCCCGCCTGAGTCCGAAGGAGGGGCACCGGCCTCCCAAGAAGACGAAGTCCTGGGTTTGGCGCCCGCAAAACGCACCGGGGACAGCACCTTGGAAGGGGGTGTCTTCGGGTGACCCGGGCCACGGGCGGCGGCTCAAACCGGGTGGTGAAGGTAACCAAATATGAAATCTATACCGGGGACGTTTCCCTCGGGCGATCGTTCTTACGCTTCCAGCGACGGGCGAGTCGTGAAGTGGAGGGGGCGTTTTCGCTTCCCGAGGACCTGGAACTCGTGGCGGTGGATGTCGACGATTCCCGGGCTCGAATCGTCGATCGCGAAACTTGCCCGGGCAGGACGCCGGGTACCCGGTATCGGGAGTTTGCAGGGTGAGAGGTGGGATGGTCCATTAGGAGACTGCGTGGATTGTTTTTTATCCTGACGGCCGCCGCAATTGTCCTGGCGGTCTACTTTTCCCTCGTGATGTCGGGGGCGGCTTCGTCGTATCTCGAGACGGCGGCCAGTTTGGAGAATCTGTACTTCGAGGTGAGTTCTTTTAGCGTCGAGGGGGATTCCGTAGTGGTGGATCTAATCCTGCGTAACGACGGAGATTACCGCCTCTACGTCGAGACCCTGGTGCTGAGTTTCTTCTGCGACGGGGAGTTCGCCTTTTCCCTCCCGAACGTGGTGCCCAACGAGAGCCTGACCCCGGGAGCGGAGTTGTCCGTCGAGCGAGAGGTCGCCCACGAAGCCGGGGACGGGTGCCGCTGGAGCGCAAGCGGCACCGTTTGGGTAGAGGTGGGGCCCCAGGGTACCAAGATGCCGGTCAGGCTCAGCTGGACGGAGGAGGATTGAGATGATCGACCGTGAAGCGACTACGGCGGAAAGGCTCTTTGCCCTCCTCGGGGTGATCGCCTGCGGCGTCCTTTCCGGTAGCGCCGCCGTCATCACCCTGTCCACGCTATCTCGCTACTCGCCGGCAGCTTCTTCATCCCTCGTCTACGTCGGCGTTTCCCTTTTGTGCGGCGTGATCCTGGGACTGGGGGAGGGTCTGGGCAGGCTGGAGCTTCGCTGGGCCGTTTTGGAGGTGTTGGGGATAAAGATTCTCCTGGTGGCCCTCGCGCAGTACTGGATGCTGTCGGTCACGGGTCTTTCCGGCGCGCACGACATCTTCCTGGCCTGGACGCTGCGCACCCTGGTCATGACGGTTCCCCTCGCCATACTGCCGGGACTCGTAGGGGTTACCCTGGGCTCGATAATCTCCCACCGCTAGCGATCGGCATTTCATTCCTCGCTACGGGAGGCGTCCTCGCCGCGCCACTGGGAAAACTGCATGGTCACCGCGCCGGTTTTAGGATCGAGGTATACCTCGCCGTCGCAGGCACGCGCCAACACCCTGGCCGTCTCCAGGCCCAGGCGTCCCCGCAAATCGGGTTTGTCCTCCCCCGGTGTTCTTTTTTGGGGTTGCACGGTCAGCCAGGCCAGGCCCCGCCGCGTACCCGCCTCGATGACGAGATCGCTTCCCGGGGCGAAGCGGTGCCGAATCAGCCCCCATATGGCGCGGCGGAAGGCCCGCGGATCCCCTTCCGCCAGGAGGTGAAAGCGGGGGATGCTGACCGAGATACACCTTCGCCCCAGCTCCCCC
>CAYLPL010000251.1:0-2371 GCA_964385545.1 uncultured Clostridia bacterium
CGTCCCGGGTGCCGGCAGGCGGTACCTGCCCCCGGCGCTCAGCAGGCGACAACGTTCCAGACCTACGAAGCAGGCGACCAGGTAGATTATGAACACGTAGCGCGGATCGGCATGGTCTATCAGGTAGCCCGCCAGCGGCGGTCCCGCCAGGTAACTGAGGGCATTCAGACCGAGAGCGAAAGAAATCAGGCGGCCCCCACCCTCCGGCAATTCGCGGCCGAGATCGCCCAAGTACGACGTCAATGCCGGCCAAAAGACCGCATGGCTGGCACCGAAAAGCATCTGCCCCAAGAACAGATGGGTTACTCCGCCGGCCATGTAGTATGTGGCCGCGGCCGCGCCACCGAGGGTAAAAGACACTAGGAACACGCCGCGCTCGCCGAAACGACGGACCAACAATCCCGCGGGCAGGCAGATCACCACCTGGAATACGGCGGGGAAAGCCATCAGGAAACCGATGACGGCCGCCGAGGCTCCCAGTGCCGTTGCGTGCAAAGGCATTAGGGGAAAAACCAAAAACCAGGTGAACCCCTGCACCACGACCAGTGCCAACAATACGCGATACTCTACCGCCCTCTCACCCAAACCGAAGGATAATCTATCGCCTGCGGTTACCTCCCTCCCCGCCTCATTCCGACTCAACGGTCCGCTTCGGCTTCGTCCCTGATCCCCTCGAGCATGGATATGCAGTTGTCGCGCAGCAGTTTCTTGATGAGGGGATCCAGCGCGGCGGCGAGCATTGGAACGCCCAGGCTGGCGTTTACGTCGAGAACGATGCGGCATCCATCTTCGTGGTCCTGGAATTTCCAGCTGCCCTCGAAGGTCTTGAGGTCTCCTTCGATCTGATGGTAATCGATACTTAGATTGTCGAGATCGAACTCTTCCCGCTCGACCCAGGTCACGGGGCGCCCTTGAAGCCTGGCCACCCATCGGGTCTTGGCCCAGTCTTCCCCTTTCTCGATTACCGTTATCTCGTCGACGCTCGGCATGAAATCCGGAAACTTTTCCATGTCTCGCGCTATCTCGAAACACTCCCTCGGTGAAGCCTTGACGGTTATTTCCGTCTCCAAATACGGCATATCGGTATCCCCCTCACTTAAGCTCGGCGATGTTCGGGGCCACGTTCTCCACGACCTCAGTCAATATGTCGAGGCCTCGATCCAGTGTCTCGCGGTCGATGTTGAGCGGCGGCGCCAGGCGCATCACCGTCCAATCCATGAGACTCGGTATGACCAGCACTCCTCTTTCGAACAGTTCCGACAGCACCATCAGGCCACCGGCCGGATTATCGAATGCAATTCCAGTCAAAAGGCCCACGCCGCGAACCTCCGATATGATCTCGGGGTAGTTCGACTGAATCTCCTTCAGCCGGGTCAGGACTATCTCACCCTTATCGCGAGCCTGGCCCGCCAGGTCCTCCTCGACCAGCACATCCAGGGAGGCGGCCGCCGCAGCCATGGAGAGGGGATTGCCGCCGGTGGTACTGGCATGTATGTAGGGATTCTCGTCGAACACCCGGAAGATCTCCGGTTTCGCCGCCGTTGCGGCTACCGGCAGGATGCCACCTCCCAGACCCTTGGCCAGGGTTATCATGTCCGGCACCACACCGAACAACTCGCAGGCGAAATTCTCGCCCGTCCTCCCCATGCCGGTTTGGACTTCGTCGAATATGAGTAGACTGCCGTTTTGGTCGCAAATCTCCCTAAGACCCGCGAGGTAGTTGTCGGCCGGGACTCGCGCACCGGCCTCGCCCTGGACGGGCTCGACCACCACCGCGGCCGTATCCGAGTCGACGGCGGTCTCCATCGCCCCGAGATCATCGTAGGGTACGTGTCGTACATCTTCTAAAAGCGGAGCGAAGGCATCGCGGTAGCTTCCCTTTCCCGTAAGCGAAAGGGCGCCCATGGTCATCCCGTGGTAACCACCGTAGGTCGCGACGTAGCCTTTCCGGCCGGTGGCAACTCGAGCCATCTTCATGGCGAATTCGTTGGCCTCGGCGCCGGTAGCGGAGAAGAAACTCATCCTGAGATCTCCCGGCAATAATTCCGCGAGTCGCTTCGCCACCTCGGATTCTCCCGCGCTCAGCATGGTATTCGTGGAAAGGCCGATGCGGTCAAGGCAATCCTTTACCGCCGCGACGATTCGCGGGTGTCGATGTCCCGCGTTAGTTACCGCATACCCGGCACAGAAGTCTATGAACTCCTTACCGGTCGTGTCGCGGATCACCGACCCGTCCGCGAACCACTCGACGCTATCCACTCCCAAAAGCCGGTATATCCCCGCCCGCCCGGGATTTACGTACGGTTCCACGTCATTCAGGCCGTCCGCCGGTTCCGGCGCGCGGACACGTCGAGGTTGCGCCAGGAAGCGC
>CAYLPL010000252.1:0-2363 GCA_964385545.1 uncultured Clostridia bacterium
GTGGAGGGACGGGCCGTCGATCCGCCAGGCCGCGGTGAGGCCCTGGGAGCGGCCACGGTCTATGTCGTCGGGGACAATCCACAAAAGTTTCGGATCGGAGAATCCGGGGGTGATGGAAAGTGAGATACGGTGGAGGAATGGAGACTTTCGATGAATTGACCATCGCCCTTCCCAAGGGACGCCTCGAGCCAAAGGCGTGGGCTTTTCTCGAGGATGTGGGCCTTGCAGTCCGCGACAGGAATTGGCCTGACCGGTCTCTCATCGAAGAGGATCGACAGATCGGCGCCCGTTATCTCCTGGTCCGTCCCTCGGACGTGGTGACCTACGTCGCCGAAGGTGCCGCCGATCTGGGCATAGTCGGCAAAGATGTGATCATGGAGGCCGATATGGGGGTTTACGAGGTGTTGGACCTCCAGTTTGGAGGATGCCGTCTGGCGGTCGCTGCGCCGAAGAACTCCGTCACCGCCCGTATGGCGCCCCTCGATTTCTACCGATCGCGCGGCCGCACCCTCCGCGTTGCGACCAAATACCCGAACATTGCAGCACGATACTTCGCGGATTTGGAGATACCGGCGCAGATGATCCCACTTCGAGGTAGCGTGGAACTGGCACCCACGGTGGGCATGGCGGATGTTATCATGGATTTGGTTTCCACGGGAAAGACCCTGGAGACGAACGCTCTCGTGATTCTAGAAGAAGTGGCGCAGATAACGGCGCGCCTCATCGTCAATCCGGTGAGTATGAAAGTCAAACCCCGCATCGCGACAATATTATCTCGGTTGCGGGATAACGACCGGAAAGGAAATGGGGGACTCAAGTGATCGCGTTGATGGAAGCCGGGGAATTTCGACGCACGGTATTGGCGGGCGACCGGTTCCCCGAGCTAAACCCGAAGGTGGCGGAAGCGGCGGCGACGGTATTGGAAGAGGTCCGTCGCGAAGGCGACGAAGGACTTTCTCGCGCCACGAAACGTTTCGACAAGGTTTTGGTGGAACCGGGCAAAAGCCGCGTTTCTCCAGAAGAAATCGACGACGCCCTGGAGGCGGCAGATCCCGCCCTACTCGAGGCCATGGAGGCATCCATCGCCAGGGTGCGCCGCTACCATCGACTTCAGAGGATGCCCGGTTTCGTCGACGTCATGGAAGACGGAACGGTGGCCGGCCAGCTAATTCGTCCCCTGGCCCGCGTGGGGCTTTACGTCCCTGGCGGGCGGGCGCCCTATCCGTCCTCTCTCATCATGAATGCGGTGCCCGCCCAGATAGCCCGGGTACCACAGATCGCAGCCTTCACGCCACCGGGACCCGATGGCAGGGTGGCATCGTCGGTGCTCGTCGCCGCCGGGCTTTTGGGAATTGAAGAATTACACCGTGCGGGCGGGGTCCAGGCCGTGGCGGCCATGGCCTACGGCACGGAGACCATCGATGCCGTGGATAAGATCGTGGGGCCCGGAAACAGTTACGTTACCGCGGCCAAGAAACTCGTGTTAGGCGTGGTGGGTATCGATGGCATCGCCGGTCCCTCGGAGGTGGCAGTCATATGTGACGAGTCCTCGGATGCCGAGAGGGTGGCGTTGGACCTATTGGCGCAGGCCGAACACGACCCCGAGGCTCGCTGTTACTTGCTTTGCACCGATTCGGACAAGGCTCGTGCGATACTTGGTGCGATGGAACGCAAGGGCCCAAAGATGGAACGATGGGAAATCATCAGTGCCGCTTTGGACGATTGGGGCGGTGCGTTGGTGGCCTCCGAGGATGAACTTTGGGACCTGGTCAATGCCATCGCACCAGAACACCTTAGTATCCAAACTAGAGATCCCTGGGCCGGATTGACGCAGGTACAAAATGCCGGGGCGGTGTTCTTGGGATCCGCTACCGGCGTATCCTTCGGCGATTACAGTGCCGGGCCCAATCACGTGCTTCCTACTGCCGGGACGGCGAAGTATGCCTCCCCGCTGAGCGTGGGAGATTTCGTGAAGCGTTCCAGCTACCTGTATCTTTCCGAATCGGCGGCCGCCGGGATAGCACCGTACGCGGCGCGCCTCGCGGAAGAAGAAGGGCTTACGGCACACGCCGAGGCGGCGCGTGTCCGTGGGGGCGAGGACGAATGAGCCATTATAGGATAATGGCTCAGGGCGCGCGTCTAAAACTCGATGCGAACGAACATCCCTACGGTGTCGCAAAGACCCTGCGCGGCGAAATGGCAAGACGCCTGGCCGGGGTGGATCCTTCGCGCTCTCCCGACGATTCCTGCAGCGCCGTGCGCGATTTGCTGGGCGATTACCTGGGCGTGTCTTCCGCTGGGATCATCGTCGGCAGCGGCTCCAACGGGGTTATGCTGGCCATAGCCGCCGCTCATCGCGAGGA
>CAYLPL010000253.1:0-2336 GCA_964385545.1 uncultured Clostridia bacterium
TCAGGAGCCCCGAGAAGGAGGCCGGCGCCCTTTGCCCAAGGGAGATGGCGACGGAGCAGGTGTCAAAGCATGGGCGGGAGCTATGGCGCGCACCGTCGCATCTCTTCGCTCGTCGCCACAGCAGTGCATGGGCCAAAGCAACCAGAAAACGGCCACGCTGATGACGAAAGCCACCATGTAGGGGATGAAGGGGCTCAGGATGCTCTCGAAATAGCCGACCAGGGGAACCGAGATGGCGGCGGTCAACATACTCAGGGTACCCAGGGCTCCCAGGGCTCTGCCCCGCACTTCGTCGTCGATGGCGGCTATCCTGAAAACCCCGAGACTTATCATGCAAAACTGAAAGGTAACGCCTACCAGTATGTACGAGATTATTATGTAGATGGTCGTTGTTTGTAATGACCAAAAGAGAAAGGAGACTCCGAAGGCCATGAGGCTCGTGGCCAGGGTCATATAGGAGCCAAATCTTTCCACGAGCGATCCGGCGAGCGGGCTCGTCAACACGGCGCACATCGCTCCGAGGGCGTAGTAACTGTTGATCTGTATCCTGCTCAGACCCATGAAATCGTTGGCGTGAAGGGCCATGAAGGGTCCCCACTTCGTTAGCGTCATCGCGACCTGCATGCCCACGGCCACCAAGGTTACTGGCAGCAGTCGTCCACGCAATACTTCCGAGAAACCGAAGCGGCGGCGGGAGACGGTCTCGGGTAGGGTTTCCCGCAGCATGCGGTAACGGATGATGCCCGCACACAGCCACAGGACGGAAGATGCCAAAAGGAGTTGCCGCGTCCCGACCATCTCCATGATACGGGCTCCCACCAGCGGAGAGCCGGCGGCCGCCACGGCGATACTGAGTTCGACCAAGCTGAAGGCCCGCCCGCGCAGACGGGGCGATATCGATTCGCCGATGGTCGAGGAGAACACCGGCATCTGCACCGCGTGATTGAATTGGAAAGCCATGAACAAAAACAGGAATGGAATCCACGAGGTCGCGAAGGAACCCAGGGCCAAGGCCGCCGAGCCGGCGAAACACGCAGAGACCATGACCGGGACGCGACCGAAGCGATCCGACCACTGTCCCCCTAAGAATTGGCTCAAAGCGGCGACGGTGGTCCAAGCGGCGGAGGACACGCTGATGTTGAAATCCGAGGCGCCGAGATCGCGGAAGATCAGTGATAGGACGGGAAGAAAAAGCATCATCCCGGCCACGCACATACTGCTGCTTAAGGCCATCGCGGGCACGTTGCCCCAACGTTCAAATCTCTTCAGGTTCCACACTTCCTTCTTCGCCCGGCTCGCCGGTCAGCCCGCGGGTCAAGACCGCGATGACCGTTTCCCGGACCCGGGGATTATCGCCGCGTTCTCGGCGGGCAAATTGCGAGAGGGCTTCGATGGTGAGACGGGCGGCCGTAGGCACGTCGGGCACCGGGTGGAGGCACCCTTCGCGCATACGCTGCGAGAGATAACGCGCCAGTCCCTCTCGCAACTCGGAAAAAAGGTCCCGCTGCAAAACCTCCCACAACTCGGGCCACTCGTTTGCACTGCGTTCCAAAAGTGCGATGGCGCCGCGCAGGTCGCGGAGGATGGAGTAAAGACTGGCGAGTACCGCTCGAAGCTCCGCTCCCGGGTCTTTCGGACCATCTCGTGGAGGCCAGCTCACCGGCGAGGCCGAGACCAGCCGGGATATGCGCCTCCGCATGCATTCGACGATGTCCTCGGTGTCGGGGCTCGGTACCGGGATCTCATCCACGCTTTGGTCCCAGGATTCGGACAGTCCCCGTAGAACAAGGAGGTGGAAGAGGGCTTCTTTGCCGGAAAAGTAAAGGTATAGCGTCCCGGGAGCGACCTGCAAGTGCGCCGCCACATCGGCCATCGTGGTCTCGCCGTAGCCGCGGAGCGAAAAGAGCTCAGTTGCTCCGTCCACCAGCTGCACCAGGCGTTCGTTGTTTTCTCGATTACTCCTCGCCGTTTGTCCCATGATGCGAAAGTATCCTGAACCCTGCGTTCAGTCAACCGGGTCCGGATCTTCCCTATCTGCGCTACGGCATGTCCTCGATGTGCGCCTTGGACCGAGAATATGCCCCGTGAGATCAGGGAGACATTGGCCCACGAGGAGGAATCCCGGACGACTTCGAGAAGGAAGACTCAGCGAACGATCCGGTGAACCCGGCCGGATTCATACTGGATTTGGGGATAGCGTCACCGGGAATTGATCGGATGCATCCGGAGAGGGAGGCGGGATTAGAATGGCGGAGAGTTACCTATTAAGGGGAGGTCTGGTGGTCGACGGGACCGGGGCAGATCCCTTGCGTGCAGACGTGATCCTCCGAGACGGC
>CAYLPL010000254.1:0-2330 GCA_964385545.1 uncultured Clostridia bacterium
ACATGCGGACATCATCTCCCTCTCAAAGAGAGTCCAAGATTTTGTCCGCACCCCCAAATCGCCGGTGTAAAAGTTCCGGTCATCGCCGGAGAGATCCCATCCCGAGCAGCAGTTACACCTCCTTTGCTGGTGGCGGACGATCGAGTCCCGCCTTCTTTCGGTTTCTGGTTCGGTAACTGTCTCCGCGTATGTTTACGGTAACGGAGTGGTGCAACAGGCGGTCGAGTATGGCCGCAGCGATGATGGAATCGCCGAGGAATCCGGCCCAGTCGCCGTAACTCTTGTTGGAGGTTAGCAGGATGCTACCCCGTTCGTATCTACGGGAGACCAGTTGGAATAGAATGTTGGCCCCCTCCGGTTCCAGTGGCAGATAGCCCATTTCGTCGAGCACCAACACGCGCGGTTTCAGATAGGTACGGAAACGGCGTTCGAGATTGCCATCTCGTGCAGCTTTGGATAGATCTGAGACCAACCGGTCCAGAGTGGTGAAGTAGGCGGTGTATCCCTCCTCGAGGGCCCTGGTGGCCAACGCCAACGCGAGGTGAGTCTTGCCCACCCCGGGAGGACCGAGGAAACACACATTGTCCACCCGATCGATAAAACTGAGCGTAGCCAATTCACGGATCAGTTTCTCATCCACCCCGGGTTGTGCCTCAAAATCGAAGGAATCCAACGTCTTGTCCCTGGGCATCCTCGCCAGACGGGTCCTGGTTTCCAGGGATCGGTGTCGTTTTGCAGCAACCTCTTCTTCGAGAAGGTGCCCCAAAAACTCCAGATACGACCAGTTCTCCTTCGCCGCTCGTTCCGCCCGATGATCCAACACGTCACGGGCCTGGATAAACCCCAACTCTTCGAGGTATCCCCTCACCGAATCGATCATCATTGGTCAGGCCCCGCCATCTGCTCATAGACCGAAAGGGAACGCTCTTGAACTTCGGGATAGCACTGCCAAAGTCCCGTAGCAGTCCCCTTAAGTTGCGAACCTTGAAGCCCCACGGTGTGATTGGGATCACTGATCCTGCGACTGCCATCCCGAGGGATGTCGTGGCTTGCGATTTCCTCACCATGCCAAAAGACTCGAATGCCACCCTCAAAATGCTCTTCTACCTCTACCGCTGCGCCCGAGTAACGCCAGGGAACAGAATACAAAACCCCCAGGTAGGACAGGTAACCATCACGACTCACTTTGCGGGGGAACCGAACTCGAGTGGCAAAGGGAATCTCGGGTATTGGCCGCAGAGATTCCTCGAGGAGCCTCTTTGACGGTTGCTCGTGGGTGGTGCCGTGGATCCGAACATTGGCCGTATCCTCGAGCCAACGGGATAACTGACGGTTCAAATCCGTCAGATCGGAAAAACTTCGACCCGGACAAAAGTTACCCTTTATGTAACCGATGCTTCGTTCTATCTTACCCTTACTCCTGGGATGATAGGGACGGTGGGCTACCGGCTTGAATCCATAGTGGTTGGCGAATGCGAAGAAACGGGGATTATAATGTATGCTCCCGCCGGGTTCGCGGTTCAGCACCACCGTCTTCATGTTGTCGTAGACGATCTGGGCGGGAATGCCCCCAAGGCTTTCGAAACAACGCTGATGGCCCAGCAATACAGTCTCTAAGTCCATCGAAGTGGTACAGTGAGCGCTGAGATAACGGGAATAACCCATCACCAGGGTAAAGCACCACACCTTGCGCATCCGGCCATCCAGATCGAAAGTACCGAGATAACTCCAATCCATCTGACCCTGCTCTCCCGGAGCCGTCTCAAAACGGCGTACCGCTTCCACCTTGAACTGCCGGCGATGGGGTGCCACGAAGTCCTTGAGTATGGTGATCCCGCCTTCATAACCGCGAGAACGAATCTCGCGGATCAAAAGTTCGCAGTTGAACACTCCCTCCGCCATCCGACCCATGATATAATCCTTGTAAGGATCCAGTTTGCTCGGACGACGTTTTCGAGTGTATTTGGGCGGGCTGTCTCGTTTGATCCATTCGCGAACTGTCTTGTCGCTGTAACCGAGTTTCAACCCAATGTCTACGGCCGTCATGCCTGCCTCGTGCATGGCCTTGATGTCCAAATAATCCACATCCCTTATCAGTGGTCTCAGCACCTCCTCTTGATCCAGGTTTGGTGCTGGATTCTACAAACGGGATGTGGATCTTTCTTTGCCCACAAAACGGAAGTTTTCAACCGGCGATCTGGGGGTGCGGACGTTTTGTTGGACTGTTTACACGGCCAACCCGAGACTCCTTCTGTACTCTATTGGGCTCATTGCGCCGAGTGACATCTTGATCCTCGTTTCGTTGTACCAGTGAAGATACTCGTCGAGGG
>CAYLPL010000255.1:0-2296 GCA_964385545.1 uncultured Clostridia bacterium
CGATTATGCCGCCCTGCTCCAGTTCGTCGAAGGCCTTCCATATGCCGATGAGACCCACCCCGCCGCCGGCGGGATAGAGTATCGCATCGGGCATTTCCCAACTGGTCTGTACGATGAGTTCCAGACCCATGGTCTTCTTACCCTCGATGCGGTAGGGCTCCTTTAAGGTGGAGACGTCGAACCAGCCGTACCGATCCACCGCGCGTTTCACGATGGCCCCGGCGTCGGAGATAAGACCGCGAACCAGGTAGGTGTGCGCTCCGAATAGGTCGCATTCCTTCATCGTAAGCTCCGGCGCATCCTCGGGCATGACTATGTAGCAGTCCATCTCTGCCCGGGCCGCGTAAGCCGACCAGGCGCCCCCGGCGTTGCCGGCGGTGGGCATCGCAACCGCCTCGGCACCGAGGTAATTGGCCATGGACATACCGCAGGCGGCACCCCGGGCCTTGAAGGTTCCCGTGGGATTGGTGCCCTCGTCCTTTATGAGCAGCTGTCCCACTCCCAAATCGTCACCGAGCCTCGGCGCATTTATCACGGGGGTCATGCCCTCGCCTAGGGTGATGATCTCCCCCTCGGGCACCGGGAGCATGTCGGCGAAACGCCACATGTCGGTACGCCCAGTCTCCAGGGACTCGCGGCTGACATCTCGCCGCATACCTTCCATGTCGTAGCGAACGAGCAACGGTGCACCGCAATGACAGAGGTTTTGAAGTTTGGTCGGATCCAGCTTTTCCCCGCAACGCGGGCATTCGAGATGCGTCATGTGAACCAAGATACAACTTCCTCTCCTTTTTTCGGACTACCGCGGTACCGCCACGGTGCCCGCCCGGACCAGTTCATCGATGTGCGCGTCGTCTTTACCCATCTCCCTCAGTATCTCCCGGCTGTGCTCGCCCAAAAGCGGGGGAGCGGTGCGTATATCTCCGGGATTGTTATCGAATTTCACCGGAACCCCCAGTACCGGTATCTCCCCTTCGGTGGTGTGCTCGACGTGCCGTTGCATGTCCCGGTGTTTTACGTGGGGATCCGCGAAGAGGTCGCGCATGGTGTAGACGGGGCCCGAGGGAATGCCGGCTTCGGCGAAGATCTCGAGCCACTCGTCGCGGGTCTTTTGGCCCGTGGCCTCGCTTATCGCCGCCACCAACTCTTCCCGCGCGGCGATGCGGTCGGCGTTGGTGGGGTAGTCGTCGGGGTCGATCCCCACCAGCGGGGCCAGCATGCTCCACAGGCGATCGTTCCCGGCCGTGATGTTGATCCAGCCATCCGCGGTTGGGAAGGACTGATACGGCACGATGCTGGGATGGGCCGAGGCGCGCCTCGGGGGCAACTCCCCGGAGGCGAAGTAGTAGTGGGCCATGTAAGTCATCCACGACACCTGCACGTCCATCATGGACACGTCGATGTATTCGCCCTCGCCGGTGCGCTCGCGGCGGAAGAGGGCCGAGGTGATGGCATAGGCACCGTACATCCCGGCGCCGATGTCCGCCACCGCTACTCCCACCCGGATCGGTTCACTTCCCTCGGGGCCGGTGACCCCCATCAGCCCGCCCATACCCTGGATTATTAGGTCGTAGGCGGCCCGATCGCGATGGGGCCCGTCCTGACCGAATCCGGAGATCGAACAGTAGATCAGGCCGGGATTCTCCTGCGACAACTCTTCGTAGCCCAATCCCAACCGCTTCGCGGTTCCAGGGCGAAAGTTCTCCAGAACCACGTCGGCCTCGGAGGCCAGCTGCAACGCAATCCTTTGGCCCTCGGGATCCTTGAGATTCAGACCCAAACTCCTCTTGTTTCGATTGATGCTCAAAAAGTAATGGCTTTCCTCCCCCACCCACGGGGGCCCCCAGCCCCTGGTATCGTCGCCTCCGTCGGGACGTTCCACCTTGATCACGTCCGCGCCGAGATCGCCGAGCATCATGCTGCAGTATGGCCCGGTAAGAACCCGGGACAGATCGAGCACCTTCACTCCTTCTAGGGGTCCTCCCACCGAATCATCCCTTCCGTGGCCGAAACTCGTCCGTAGAATGTCGCTCGCCCTCAACCTCAACCCTGCGCAGCGTTATCACCAGAAACTCCGGAGGTACGAACTAACGCAACGGGGGGCCGCTGGTGCCCACCCCCGAGGCGATCACCATGGTCGCTTCCTCCCTGAACAACACGCCCCGCCCGAACTCCGGCAGTAATCCTCCCCCGGGCACCCACAATGCTCCGAACCCCGCGCTCCCCCCCTTCCCTCCGTCGGTTTGCCCCCACCACACCAGCCGGGAACCCCCCGTGACCCCACGCCGACTGGCTG
>CAYLPL010000256.1:0-2281 GCA_964385545.1 uncultured Clostridia bacterium
GATGTCGTTTCTCCGCCGCGAGGTTCGGGGAGCTGATCGGTTTTCGAAAGGTTGGTCTCCTCGGATTGGGACTGTGCGGGCTTTCCCTCGTGGTGATGTCTCTAACTGCTTCCCCTTTAGTTTTGGTGCTGGCGAGTTCCCTGGCGGGTGCGGCACCCGGTCTCTTGCCGGTGGCCAACATTACCCTGCTCGCGGCCGCCCTGAGTGATGCCGATCGTCCCCTGGGCATGGCAGTTAATGAACTGTTCGTCGGGATGGGGCGGCTGGTGGGATCTTCGGCTTCCGGCCTGGTCGGTGCCGCCTTTGGCATGGCGCAGGGGTTGGGTGGAGCGGGGATAGTTCTCCTGTCGGCCACGGGGCTTTTGACCTACCTGTCCTCATCCGGCGTTGCCGGCAGCATGACGCGGCGCGCGGGAGGTGGCGTAAAGCCGTAGAGGATATTATTGGCTGAAGGGTGCGCGAGGGTTTTGGAGAAGATGTTTTGAAGCCGTACCACGGTGGATCGAGTGATTGAATAGAGGGGAACGATGTCATATGAAACAGTTCGTGAGATTTCGCAGCGGTGACGAGGTCGCCTACGGGCAGGTTACCCCGGAAGGCGTGTACCGCATCGATAAGACCCCCTTCGAAAAGTACGAGCCCGATGAATTCGCGGGGGACGTCGAGGATTTGGATCTTCTGCCTCCGGTCGAACCGACCAAAATAGTCTGCATAGGCGTCAATTATCGCGATCATGCTGAAGAAACGGGAGCCAGGATACCGGAGGAACCGGTGATGTTCCTCAAGCCGCTCACGGCTCTCATAGGCCCCGGGGACGAGATCCGGCTTCCCCCACAGTCCTCGAGGGTCGATTACGAAGGGGAACTGGCCATAGTCGTGGGCCGCGAGATTTTTTGCCCGGATAGGGTCGATGCCCGTCGCGCCATATTCGGCTACACGTGCGCGAACGACGTAACGGCGCGAGACATCCAGAGAAAGGATGGGCAATGGGTTCGCGGTAAGGGTTTCAATACCTTCTGCCCGGTAGGTCCCTACCTGAACGTCGATGTGGACCTCGGAGCGCGATCTATCGAGACGCGTCTCAACGGGGAAGTGAGGCAATCTTCGAACTTCGGCGAGATGCTCTTCGACCCCGAATTCCTGATTCACTTTGTATCCCAGGTAATGACGCTTTATCCGGGGGATATCATTCTTACGGGAACCCCGTCCGGTATAGGCCCCATGTCGCCCGGTGACGTCGTCGAGGTGGAGATAGAAGGGTTCGGGATCCTCCGAAACGAGGCAGCATCCGCCGACTGATTGCCGACTTTGGGAGGGGATTGGGTGAGATACTCGAGGCGGCTCGACGATATTAGTCACTCCGCCACCATAACCATAAGCGATCGCGTCAAGGAGATGCGTGCCGCGGGACGAGACGTCATAAGTATGGCCGCGGCGCGCCCCGATTTCGATGCACCTTTGGTCGTTAAGGAGGCGACGGCCGAAGCCGTGCTCGGCGGTGAGTACTCCGAATACAGTGAATCGCGGGGATTGCTGGAACTGCGGGAAGCGGTCTCGGAGAGGCTGGACGCGGATCTCGGTGTCCAATACGACCCGGAAACCGAGATCCTCATAACCGTCGGCCAGCGGGAGGGCCTGTCTTTGGCTTTGAATGCCCTCGTGGATCCCGGTGATCCCGTCGTCGTGCCGGATCCTGGATGGGTGACGTACCGTTGTGCGGTGGCGATGGCCGGGGGTAGGCCGGTGTCCTTCGGTTTCCACATGGACGGCGATTTCAGGCCCGAGATTTCGGATATCCGTCGCGCCGCTTCGAGCGCCCGCGCGCTCATACTGAACACCCCCGCCAACCCCACCGGCACTGTCTTCACCCGGGGAGAACTGGAAGAAATCCGGGATATCGTAGTAGCCGCAGATCTCACCGTACTGACGGATGAGATCTACGCTCCGTTTACTTATGGCGATTCGCGCCATATTTCACCGGCCGCCATCGAAGGTATGCGGGCGAGGACACTGGTCACGGGTGCTGTTTCTAAGGCGTGGGCCATGACCGGCTGGAGGGTTGGATTCGCCGCGGGCCCGGCGCAACTGATAGACCGGATGCTCATGTTGCATCAGCACCTGGTCTCCTGTCCCTGCACCTTCGCGCAAAAGGGGGCGGAAGTGGCGCTGCGCGAATGTGCGGACGATGTGGATGAAATGGTCCGCTCTTATGCGGCCAGGCGCGAGATACTCGCCCGGGGCCTGGTCGAAATCGGCGGTGTCGACTTCGCCTGGCCTGAGG
>CAYLPL010000257.1:0-2273 GCA_964385545.1 uncultured Clostridia bacterium
GGTACCTATGTGGGTATCGGTGCCTGTATGGAGCGCCTCAACGGGTCCCCTGACCTCGCCGGTGTAACCGTTGCCGTCCAGGGTATCGGGAGCGTGGGCACATGCCTTTGCCAGCTGTTGCACGAAGCCGGTGCGCGTCTGCTGGTGGCGGATATTTACGAGGACAAGGTCGCGCGAGTCGTAAAGGATTATGATGCTGAGGCGGTCGACCCGGAGGAGATACACGCCGTGGAGTGCGACGTCTATGCCCCCTGCGCCCTGGGAGCCACCATAAACGACGAGAGTATACCAAAACTGAATTGCCGCGTGGTGGCGGGGGCAGCGAACAATCAGCTGGCCGAAGAGCGGCACGGGGAAATGTTGCGCGGACGTGGTATACTATACGCTCCGGATTTCGTCATCAACGGAGGCGGGGTCATAAACGTTGCCGGGGAATTCGACCCGGCGGGGTATAATAGAGAGCAGGCCATGAAGAAGGTGGAAGGTATAGGGGAAAAGCTTGCTGCCATCTTCGAGATAAGTGATAGAGAAGACATTTCGACAAACCGGGCCGCGTTGAGGCTGGCGGAGGAGAGAATCCAGACCGTCGGTCGCATCCAGAGGATCCGAACCTGAGGTGTCGGACCTCTTTTCGCGTACTCCCGTGGTTCTGACCGGGGAATTCGGCAGCGGCAAGACGGAACTGGCACTGTCGCTGGCGCTAAAAGCGCGGAGTCGTCGCGACGGGGATGTCGTCTTGGTGGACATGGACGTCGTCACGCCTTTTTTTCGCTCCCGCGATGTTTCCGAGGAACTGGAGGACCGGGGAGTGCAGGTCCTCTATCCCAGTTCCTTTCCCAAGGGGGTCGATTTGCCGATACTGCCGCCTGCCGCCGTAGAGGCCATAGATCTCGCGGACTTCGCCGTTTTGGATGTCGGCGGGGGACGAATGGGTAGCCGGGTGCTGGGGGGCCTCGCCGCCTCGATTTCCAATCGCGGAGGGCGAGTGCTCGCGGTATTGAACTCCTATCGACCCATGAGTTCCACACCGGAGAGGATACGCGATGGACTAAAGCGCCTGTCCCGGGATCTCCGCCTGCCCATCGATGGTATCGTCGCCAACCCCAACCTGGGGACTGCGACGCGTGTGGAAGACGTGGAGACGGGCATGGAAATCATCAGGTTGGGAGCGTGCGCCGTCGATCTTCCGATTGTGGCGGTCGGAATAGGGGAACACCTAATGATAGAGGACGACCATCCGCGTTGGGCTCGGGAGCTCGCCGGGGATGCGGTGTTGCTCGTGGCGGGGCGTCGACTGCGCCCCGGATGGGAATGACGGGAGTCCTGAGATCTTCTAGGAGGTGCACAGTGGATACCAAGTGGATCATAGATGCCGAGCGCTGCAAGGGGTGTGGCCTTTGCACCACGGTATGTCCCAGGGACATAACCTATCTTTCCGATGATCTGAACCGCCAGGGATATCGCACGGCGGCGATAACGGATCAGGATGAATGTATCAGTTGTGGTTTTTGTGCCATGATATGTCCGGATGTTGCCATAGAGGTCTACCGACCCGAGAAGACCGAATCCCGGTAGTGGTGCGGAAGGAGGAGATGAAATGAGCGAAACCAAGCTTCAAATGATAAAGGGGAACGAAGCAGTGGCCGAGGCCGCCGTGCGCGCCGGGTGCCGCCATTTTTTCGGTTACCCGATCACTCCTCAAAATGAATTGCCCGAGTACATGTCCGGTCGGCTGGCCGAGGTAGGGGGTACCTTCCTGCAGGCGGAAAGCGAAGTGGCCGCCATCAACATGGTTTACGGAGCCGGAGGTTCCGGGGTACGGGTGATGACCTCGTCCTCCAGCCCGGGAATTAGTCTCAAACAAGAGGGCATCTCTTACATCGCGGGAGCCGAGGTGCCCTGTGTGATAGTAAATATGATGCGGGGAGGTCCCGGACTGGGTAGCATTCAGCCGGCACAATCGGACTACTTCCAGGCGACCAAGGGAGGAGGCCACGGGGATTACCATATGGTGGTGCTCGGTCCCTCGACCCTTCAGGAGCTGGTAGATCTGACCTACGGGGCTTGCGCTATTGCCGACAGGTATCGCAATCCGGTGATGATCCTCGGTGATGGAGGCATGGGGCAGATGATGGAACCAGTCAGGTTCCCACAGATGCTTGATCCGAAGGACCTGCCCGAAAAGGAATGGGCGACCACCGGAAGGGGAGGCCGGGAGAAATCGTGCCTCGTCAACTCCCTGTACTTGGATCCCGAAGAGCTTTGGAAACACA
>CAYLPL010000258.1:0-2272 GCA_964385545.1 uncultured Clostridia bacterium
CATTGCGAGGCGAACGGCCTGGCGCTGACCGACCTCACAGTCGAGGATTGGAAGGGTTTTTCTAACCTTTTCGGAGAGGATATGGGGGATCGCCTCACTCCCGCCGGCAGCGTTCGTCTTCGCGAGATAAGCGGGGGAACGGGTCCCAACGCCCTCAGGGAACAATTGCACCTCGCCGAGAAATCCCTAGAGGAGGACTAGCTTCGGCGCGATACCGCTTCGATTCCGTATCAGATTGCGGGTTTAGTGAAGAGGTTCTTGAGTTTTCGCCCCCGTTTTCTTGGGAAGAAGTCAGCTTGAACGGGGGAATGTCTATGAAAGCCGAGGAACTGGAAAGGGGTCTGCGGGAAAGGGTGGATCCCAACTTTCGCATACCCGACAACCGGGGAAAGCCCGCCCCCCTTTTTTCACCGCGAAAGGATCCCAATGGAGCGCGCATAGCCCTGGTGTCGTCCGGGGGATTCCACCTGCTCACCGATCCTCCCTTCGATACTGAAGATCCCATGGGCGATCCGACCTTTCGAGAGATACCCAGGGGGACGAGTATCGATGAGCTGGGGATAGCCCACACCCACTACGATCACAGGTACGTGGAGGCCGATATCAACTGCGCCCTTCCCCTGCCTCACCTGGAGAAACTCGAGGAACTGGGAGCGATAGGGGAGGTAGCCCCGAGGCACCTAAGCTTCATGGGCTATTGTCTGAAAACCCGCGCCCTGGCGGAGGAGACGGCACCCGAGGCGGCACAGCTGTTCCTGGGGGACGGGGTGGATATGGCGATCCTCGCTCCCACCTGACCGGTATGCAATCAATCCGTGGGATTGATAGCGAGAGCACTTGAAGAGCGCGGAATATCCACCGCGACCGTGAGCATATTTCCCGAGGTGACATCCCGCGTGATACCCCCGCGGACCGTGGAGGTGCCCTTCCCCTACGGAGCTCCCTTCGGCGATCCCGGCAACGTAAAACTGCATATGACAGTATTGCGGGCGTGCCTCAAGGCGCTGCGAGAGGCACCCGAGGGAGGATACGTGCTCAGGCCTCCCGTGAAGTGGCGAGAGAAGCCCGCCCGGTAAATCCCGATGACCGTCGGCGCCCGCCCTCGCGATGTGCGGGCGCCACCTTCCGTCCGCCTAGACATCCCCGACCTCCCTTATCCGAAAACTCTTCGGAAAGATTCAGGACGCATCAGCATCCCTTTGCCGATCCCTCGATCTGGGGCGTCGAAACATTTTCCGTCACAACCGACGAGTGATCCTGGCGAAACTGTCTCCTGGCGTGTTGCGGGCACCATTGTTCGGAACAATCCTGACCCCCATTTGTAAGACTCCCGTCGTCGTCGAAGACGATACCGGTCCCGACGTCACATTTTCCGGGAGGGGCGAGGTGGGGATCCGGCGAAGTCATGCATTCGGTGTATAACGTTTTGGACGACGAGGGTCGGAAGTCACCATAGACTGGGGTACGGTGTCACGAAGGGAGTCGGGATTTGAACGATATTCGTGTGGTCTTGTGGGGTATGGGTGCAATGGGTAGCGGAATCGCGCGGGTGCTCGCGGATCGGACCGGCGTCGAACTGGTCGGGGCCGTGGATGCGGACCCGGGAAAGATAGGGCGACCGCTCGGTGAAATCATCGATCTTGCGGGGGAAACCGCGGTCGTATCTTCGACGTTGCAGGAAGCCATGGCCGGATCTTCGGCAGACCTCGGCATCGTGGCGACCTCCTCTTTTGCGCGGGAGGTCCGTCCACAGATCGTCGCCTGCCTGGAGGCCGGGCTGGATTGCATAACCATTGCCGAGGAGATGGCCTATCCGGCGGCCTCGGATTCCACCGTGGCGGCTGAGATCAACCGGGTGGCCCGGACCGCCAACAAGACGGTGTTGGGGACGGGAATAAACCCGGGTTTCGTGCTGGATACCCTGATAATTGCCCTCAGTGGAGCCTGCATAGATGTAAGGGGCATTCGCGCCCGAAGGGTGAACGACCTTTCCCCCTTCGGGCCTACGGTGATGAAGACCCAGGGGGTGGGTACGACGCCGCAGGAATTCGAGAGGGGATTGGCCGAGGGGGCCATCGTGGGACACGTGGGATTTCCGGAATCGATGATGATGGTGGCCCGGGCGCTCGGTTGGAAACTCGACCGGATCGAACAAACGCGAAGTCCGATAATCGCCGAAGAGGATAGGGTGGGTGAACACGTACACGTTCCGGCGGGCTCGGTGGCGGGATGTCATCATTCCGCCCGCGGTTTCGTGGGAGATCGCGTGGTC
>CAYLPL010000259.1:0-2272 GCA_964385545.1 uncultured Clostridia bacterium
ATCGTAGGCGATGCGCGGATCGAGTAGGACGTATGAGAGATCTACGATAAGGTTGATGAATACGAAAGCCAAAGCGAACACCAAGACAGCTCCCTGCAACAAGACGAAGTCCCGATTGAAAATTGCACGAACCATTAGTCGACCCAGTCCCGGCCAGGAAAAAACCGTTTCGGTGAGGATAGCACCACCCATCATGATGCCAAACTGCAAACCGGCCGCCGTCAGTATGGGTATCATGGCGTTTCGCAGGGCATGCTTATAGGTCACGGCTCGTTCGGGCAATCCCTTAGCCCTGGCCGTTCTTATGTAATCCTCGGAGAGAACTTCCATGAGGCTGGAGCGACTCATCCTCGCTATCATGGCGATCGAAGGTAACGCAAGTGTGATAGCCGGAAGCACCAGGTGCCGCAGACTGCCTCGCCCTCCAACGGGGAGCCATCCCAACTTCAAACCGAATAGTACGATGAGCAGAATACCCGTCCAGAATACCGGCATCGATAAACCCAAAAGGGACAATACCCGGGAAAAGTTATCTATTGCAGTGTACCTTCGAGTTGCGGAGATAACCCCCAGCGGTATACCAACCAAAAGTACCAACACGAAGGCAGCTCCCGACAATTCAACGGTGGCTGGCCAGCGTGCTGCCAGTTCCGCGCTGACCTGCGTTCTCTCCATCAAAGACCTGCCAAAATCACCCTGAAGCACACGGCCAATATAGCGGACATATCTCAAATGGAGGGGGAGGTTAAGCCCGAGATCTCTCCGCACCTCCCGAACGGTTTCCTCGGTGGCAAATTCCCCGAGCATCATGGCGGCGGGATCTCCGGGGATTAGTTCCATGGTAAACATTACGATGAAAACTACTCCCAATACTACGGGAATTACTGCGAGGGTACGGCGTACAATGTATGCTCCCACCTATGATCACACCTCACCGATAATACTCATTGTTGCACCCCCGGGGTGATCCCCACCCCGGGGGTGTATTGTGGTCCGGCTACTCGTCGAGCCATACATCATCCACGAAGAGATTGTATTCTACCGGATGCATCCGCATACCCTTGACCTCGGCTCCCGTAACCGCCGTTTCCAGGGTCTTATAGATCGGCACCAATATGGTCTCGTCGGTCAGGATTTCCTGAATCTCCCTATAGAGTTCCAGGCGCTCTTCCTGATCCACACTCCTGCGTGCCTCGTCGAGTAGGTCGTCGACTTCAGGGTCGGAGAACCGGGAACGATTCCATCCCTCCGGTGCCCATTCATCGGAATGGAAAAGGTTGTACAGCGTATAGTCGGCGTCCGCATTTGTTGTGACCCAGCCGGTCATGGTGCAGTTAGAAATATCACCGGCTCGCATCCTATCGAAGGCAGCAGCCCATTCGAGCCATTCGACCTCAACTTTCACACCGATATCCCGCAGCTCATCCTGTAAGGCTTCGATTATCTCGCCATCCTTGAGGAAACGGCCACGGAAACCGAGCATCTCGAACTCGAGGCGCTCACCATCTTTGACAAGGTAGCCGTCATCGTCTTTCTCGGTGTATCCGGCCTCGGCGAGCATCTCCTCAGCCAGTTCCGGATCGTAACGATACTTTTCATCCAGATTCATGTCGGCAAATCCAAAGACATCTTCGGCGATATATCCCTTAGCTTTGGTAGCACCGCCCTCGAGGATATGCTCCACTATGGAGTCTACATCTACGGCGTGAGCGACGGCGCGGCGTACCCTCCAATCATCGGCAGGTGGTTCCTGGGTACCGAAGAGCAGGTAGATAACCCGCAGCCCGGTTTCTTCGTACACGTTGAAATCGGGATTTGCCTTCAATTCCTCGATCTCGGCCGGAGCCGGTTTTAGGACCATGTCCACATCGCCGGAACGCAACGCGAGCATTCGCGCGCTTTCCTCGGGCATAACCCTGAACACCACGCGATCAAGCTTGGCCGGCTCGCCCCAATAATCTTCGTTCTTCTCGATCACAATCTTGTCGTCCGTCTTCCAATCGACGAACTTGAAGGGCCCGGTTCCAACGGGAGATCGGCCAAAATCTTCACCGAGTTCTTCCACAGCCTTTGGACTCACCATGTGGACGTACGGCATGGCCAGGGCTCGGAGCGTGGGCCCATACGGCTCTTCCGTACTGACATCGACGGTGTATTCATCCACCTTCCCCGCCCCGGCCAGGGGACCGGCCAAAGGTTTCCAGCGAGCGGGTGGATCCGATTCGAGGAAACGTTAGAAATTAAACACCACCGCCTCGACGTTGAATGGTTC
>CAYLPL010000260.1:0-2270 GCA_964385545.1 uncultured Clostridia bacterium
CCCGGCCGATTATGGTGCCGATATCGTGGTCGGCGAGGGACAGCCACTGGGCAACCCCACCAGCTACGGTGGTCCCTACCTGGGCTTTTTTGCCTCCACAAAGAAGAATATCCGCGCCATGCCGGGTCGCATAATCGGCGAGACGACCGATGTAGAAGGAACCCGGGGTTACGTCATGACCCTGCAGACTCGAGAACAGCACATACGCCGGGAGCGGGCAACCTCCAACATCTGTTCCAATGAGGCGCTCAACGCCCTGGCCGCCACCGTGTACCTGAGCCTCCTGGGAGAGAAGGGCCTCAAAGAGGTGGCGGAGTACTCCGCCCAAAAGGCACATTACGCCGCCAAGGCGATAGCCGATCTGGACGGATACGAGCTGGCCTTCGATCGCCCCTTCTTCAAGGAATTCGCGGTGCGGTGTCCGCGTCCCGCTGGGGAAATAGTATCAGAGCTCGCAAAGGGGGACATCCTGGCCGGGGTGGATATGGGACGGTTCGACCCCGAAATGGAGGACGTGTTGCTGATAGCCGTCACGGAGAAGAGAACGAAGGACGAGATCGACCGCCTGGTGGCGGGGCTGGGGGGATCAGTATGAACGAGGAACGCGAGGTCATGGACCAGAAGGTGGTAGAGCCCTTGATCTTCGATCTCAGCTCTCCCGGGCGCCGCGGATTCCGGCTCGGGGAACTGGACGTGCCCAAAGAACCCCTCGAGTCCCTTATTCCCCAATCGGCTCTGCGCGAGGGCGAAATAGGCCTTCCCGAGGTGGCCGAGGTGGACGTGGTGCGACACTTTACCAACCTATCCCAGTTGAATCACGGAGTGGATACCGGGTTTTACCCCCTGGGATCGTGTACGATGAAGTACAATCCGAAGATCAACGAAGTTGTTTCCCGTCTGTCGGGTTTCGCCACACTCCATCCCTATCAGCCGGACGAGACCGCCCAGGGTGCTTTGCAGCTTTTGCACGAAACCGAAAAATACCTTTGCGAGATCGCGGGTATGAGCCGGGCGACGTTGCAGCCGGCGGCGGGCGCCCACGGCGAGATCACCGGTATCCTGCTCATTCGCGCCTATCATGAGGACAGGGGTGAGGACAGGGATGTAATCATAATCCCCGACTCCGCCCACGGCACCAACCCGGCCACGGCGGCCATGGCGGGATATCGTACCGTCGAGGTACCCTCCGATGAGCGCGGATGCGTTGATGTCGAGGCGCTTCGCTCCATAGTGGACGAAAACGTCGCGGGGTTAATGCTCACCAACCCCAATACGCTGGGTGTGTTCGACGAGAATATCCTGGAGATAGCCGAGATAATCCACGAGGTGGGTGGCCTACTTTACTACGACGGGGCCAATGCCAATGCCATAATGGGTTATTCGCGGCCCGGAGATATGGGCTTCGACGTGGTGCACTTCAACCTGCACAAGACCTTCGGCACCCCCCACGGCGGGGGAGGACCCGGTTCCGGCCCCATCGCCGTCGTGGAGGAGCTGGTCCCGTATCTCCCGGTACCGCTGGTGGAGTGCGAGGATGACGCATATAGGCTGAACTTCGACATCCCCAAGAGCATGGGCCGCGTGCGTGCCTTCACCGGCAACTTCGGCGTGGTGCTGAAGGCCTATGCCTACATTCGATCCCACGGGCCCGATGGTCTGAAGGCGGTGAGCCGCGACGCCGTCTTGAACGCGAATTACCTCATGGAATCGTTGAAGGAGCATTATCACTTGCCCTTCGACCGCACGTGCATGCACGAGTGCGTCCTGTCGGGCAGAGATCAAAAGCGTGAGCACGGTGTCGCAACGCTGGACATCGCGAAGGCCCTTTTGGATTACGGCATACACCCGCCCACGATTTACTTCCCGCTGATCGTCGAGGAGGCGCTAATGATCGAGCCCACCGAGACGGAAAGCCGGGAGACGCTGGACGAGTTTATCGCCGCGATGATCCAGATAGCGGAGGATGCCGCCGAGGATCCGGATAGCCTGCACGAGGCTCCCACCCTGACGCCGATACGGCGCCTCGACGAGAGTTCCGCCGCCCGGTCTCCGTTGGTGTGCTGGCAACCCGGCGGTGCAGATGCCGCGAACAAGTAAGGCGAATGGAGAAATCGAAGTCGGTCGGGGGGCGGCTCGGCCGCTCCTCGACCGGTTGTTGGATGTACTGGCCTCATCCGGGATATCGGGAGCTGATGCGCTGGCGCTTCGCCGTCGAGCCTTCGCACGGGTGCACGCCATCGCCGGGGCCAGGGGAGTGCCCCTTCTCTGCC
>CAYLPL010000261.1:0-2267 GCA_964385545.1 uncultured Clostridia bacterium
TCTATACCTCGTCGTGAGGGATTAGAACCTTTAGGTGAAGTCTGTTGCAGCGGCGCCGGGGCCCTCTCCCTGATGCTTCGTCCCCTGGGAGCTTCGTCGGCCTGTCCCCCTTCGACTTTCTTCCCCCGACTTTTTCGTCGGATGGCATCCGGCTCCCTGGGCAACGCGGGCCCGGTCGCCCCCACCGCAAAGACGAGATGCAACTTTGGGCGTGGGTCGGGGAGGATCAAGGCCACCCTCGACGGGACTGACGCTCTCACCCGAGCGGAAATCGTCGGGCGTGCCTACCGCCCAAGAGGAACGCTAGTGGTCTAAGACATTTGGTAGTGATCCGGATTACCTGCCCGCCTTAGCCCAAACCCGGGCCATCCTTTCACACGCCTCATCTGCAAGGATCGTGCCAAAGCCGTGTTAACCGTGGATGGTCGCCAGGTAGGGATGCTCACGGGTTACAAGGATATGATGGCTTCCACGCTGGCGGAGCTGGCCATCGATACCTGCCGCGAGGTGCTGCTTCTCGGCAAAAGGCGAAGGATGGCCGCCACCGACCGAGCCACGGGTTTTGGGAATCGGCGGCTATTTGAAATCCGCCTGCGGAGGGAGTCGGATCGGGTGTCTCCTTTTGGCAGGGGTGTGGGCCCGATGGTCATCGATGCCGATGCTTTCAATGGTTTAGACGATCGGTACGGGTATCAGACCGGGTACCTCGTCCCGCACCAACTGCCCTGACTCCTCGGGAACACTCCCGCGAAGACGATCGCGTCAGCCGTTACAGTGGAGAGGCATGTGCATCGTATTGCCGGAGACGGATCCCAAGGCACACGCTCCCGAAGATGCGCATTCGCCCTCGGGTGGAAGCGGCGGGCGTCCCCCTGGTGCAGGATGCCCCTCGCGTCGGCAGAAATAGCCAATAAGGTGCCCCGGCGGGTCCCGGTCACCGCCGCACGTTTTTCGATGAGCGCAGGGGGTAAAATAGCTGACCGATAGCATCAATTGATGGGAGAGTGCGATCGTGCCCGAAAAAGCGAGATTACCCGAGGAACCCGTCGGTGCCGACGAGTTGAACGACATGCTGAAATCGGATTCCGCACCACTTCTGATAGATGTACGCCAGCCCGAAGAATTCGAGTTGGGACACATACCCGGAGCCGTCTCCAGTCCCCTGGGACAGCTGGACATAGCCGCCCGCGACTTCGATCCCGATAGACCCATAGTCACCTACTGCCGTTCCGGCGTGCGCGGGGATACCGCCGCCCGACTTCTGGCTCGCCGTGGTTTCCAGGCTCGAACCCTCGAGGGTGGGCTCAGCTCCTGGCCTTACGAGACGGTCCGGGGTCCGGCGCGGGCTGTCAGCGAGGAAAAGCTGGCCTCCGTCCCCGAGCTTCTGATAGTGGCCGTCCTGCGAGAAATCGCCGCCGCCGAGTTTTACACCACCACCTCCCAGCGGGTCACCAACCCCGCCGCCCAGGAGATCCTGGAATATCTGGCGGTCATGGAAGAGGGTCACACCGATCGAGTTTACTCCAAGTACGTCGAGGCCGCCGAGGAGACCGGCGAGAGGGTTCGGAGTGTGGACGATTTGCGATCTACGGCAACGCGTTCCATCGGTAACTGGGAGCTGAAGGACGGCGTCGTGGTCGAGGTGGCCCGGGATTTCGACGTGGACATAAGGTTGAAAGACCCCGAGGATCCCGCCGAGGTCATGGACAAGGCCGTCGCCTGGGAGTTCGAATCCTACGATTTCTACCGACGGTCCGCCGAACTCCTAAGCGATGAGGAACTTCGTTCCCTCCTCATCGAGCTGGCCTTTGAGGAACGCACCCACGCCAACATGATCCTCCGCACCCTGGGTAGTCTGGGGGGTGTTTGAGATGGAGTACATCGTCGAACGATTCACATCCCCGGGAATAGCCCATCAGTCATATCTTTTGGGATCGGGCACCGAAGCTGCCGTGATAGATCCTCGCCGGGATTGGTGGACCTACACCGCGAGGGCCGCCCAGCTGGGCATGCACATACGCTATGTTTTCGAGACCCACCGCACCGAGGACCTGGTCACCGGTTCCCTCGATCTCATCCGCGAAACCGGCGCCCGGGTGTTTCACGGCGGGGCCCTGGATTTCGAGTTCGGGGAAACTGTGCACGACGGGGACGAATTCACCCTGGGTGCGCTGAAGGTCAGGGCCCTGGCCACCCCGGGTCACACCCCGGAAAGCTTCTCCTACGCCGTGATCCACTCCGAGGAAGGCGAGGAGGCGGTAGCGGTG
>CAYLPL010000262.1:0-2246 GCA_964385545.1 uncultured Clostridia bacterium
ACGCTCGCGTTTGGGGTTAGAATGAAAGGCCCAGTTTTGTGGGGATAGCCTTTACCACGGCGGCCACCGTTGCCGCCCTGGCCCTTGTGTCGCGTTTCTTTGCGGCCCCGTCTTTGGGGGTGCTTTTCCTTTTGGCCTTCGCCGCGGGCTTTTGCGCCCGGGGATGGCCGGGGGTATTGTTCGCCGCGGTCTCCAAAGGGGTGGAAAGTCGTAGAGCGGGCATGGCCACCGGCTTCGCTTTGCTATTCGTCAGGATGGGTATCACCGTGGCACCCCCGGTCTTCGGCTACATCGCCGACCTTACCGGAACCTACGAAATGAGCTGGTTCCTCACCGCGGCCCTTTCCGCCCTCGCCGGTCTGCTCCTTTTCACCGTGGGCAATCGCATCGAAGACGATCGGGGAAACGGCGAGACGGGATAGATTCTCTCCTCGTTGGCCCGCCTAAAAGAACCCCGATCATCCCCGCGAACGATGGGCGCCGGGCACGAGATGCGTGGGTATTGGGCATCCTTTGCGGATCCCTGCCGGGACACGACCGGGGAAGTTGCGGCCGAGGTCTTGGTCTCAAGCCCGGTTTTGTCGCGATGCATCCCGTCAGCGACTCCGGGAGTGCTTCGAGATTTGCGAGACCAAGCCCGGGTTGCTTCCCCGATTAGATGCGATTCGGTAAGCTGCTGGCGACAGATGTCTTGGGAGATCATCGCTGTGATCATGGAGAAGGGAAGAATACATGGATGACCAAGGGATCCGGGTTGCCTTCCTGCACCTCGGTTGTGCGAAGAACCTGATAGATGCCGAAACGATGGGCGGACTGCTGCGAGACGCCGGGTACGTGGTGAACGAGGATCCGGACGCGGCTGACGTGGTAATCGTCAACACCTGCGGATTCATCTCCGATGCCAAAGAGGAATCTATAGAACAGATCCTTTCGCTTTTGGATCGTCCCCGCCCTGATGCGCCCGCCGTCATCGCCGCGGGCTGTCTCGCCCAACGATATCCGAGGGAACTCTCGGAAGGCATACCGGAGCTCGCGGGCGTTTTGGGAGTGAATAACCTCGAGGACGTGACGTCGGTAGTGGAGGCCGCCCTGGAGGGAAAACGACTGGTCCGGGTGAGCACATCCGCCCAGGGATGGCCAGATCCCCAGCTGCGCCATCGCTGGACGCCCCCTCATATAGCCTATTTGAAGATAGCAGAGGGCTGTGACCGTCGTTGCAGCTACTGTGCCATTCCACTGATTCGTGGTCCGTACCGTTCCAAGCCCGCGGAACATGTGTTGCTCGAAGCCCAATCCCTGGTAAAAGAAGGTGCCCGCGAGATAAACCTGGTTGCCCAGGATGTTACTCTCTACCGTTCCCCGGGCGACGATACCGGGCTCACCGACCTGCTGGAAAGCCTGGCGCGAGAGCTGCCGGATACCTGGGTGCGAGTCCTTTACGCACATCCTGTGGGGCTCGACTGGGAACTTATAGAGACCTTGGCAAACCACGAGAACCTTTGTTCTTACCTGGATGTTCCGCTCCAGCACGCCAGCCCGAGGATGTTGCGCGCCATGGGACGCCCCGAGGATCCCGAGGCGGTGCACGAATTCCTCACCATGGTTCGAGAGAATTATCCCGATTTCTCGCTCCGCTCCACCTTTATGGTGGGATTCCCCACGGAAACCGAAAGGGATTTCGAATGCCTGGTGCAGTCGGTTCGAGACTTGGAATTGGACGATGTTTCGATTTTCACGTTTTCCCCCGAGGAGGGAACTCCCGCCGGAAATCTGGACGAAAGGGTACCGGCGCCCGTGGCCCGAGAGCGAGCCAATGCCCTGCGCCGTGTGGCTGACGACGCGTCGTTTTCCGCCAAGCAACGGTTGGTGGGAATGGAGTTGGAGATCGTCCTGGATCGCCCGGAGGCGAGTGGATGGCTCGGACGTCATCGCGGACAAGCGCCGGAGGTAGATGGAGCGATAGTGATAGATGGCCTCGAAGAGAAGTCGCCCGTCCCCGGCGATCGTTTGCGCGTGAAGATTCTGGGAGCGGACGCGGTGGATCTTTGGGGGAGGGCTTGCGACGGTTGAGCGCACCGCGCTCGAATCGGGGATTCCTCCGGCAGCCTACTTTGGTATGCTAGTTATGCGATGAAGGATAGGCTCAGCCGGTGACGATCGACTGCCGAAGCTCCTCGGTTCGTCGAGTTTCCCTGTTGCCCGCGGAAAGCAACCAGAGAGGATCATAAAATACATGAGAGCCGAGA
>CAYLPL010000263.1:0-2223 GCA_964385545.1 uncultured Clostridia bacterium
AGAAGTACGGTGGTGCTAGGGCCGCCGGCCACCAACAAGTGTATCACCATGAGAACCGTGTCCATACGGAATGTCACCCCCGAAATCCGAGTTATTGTAGCACGAAGCTTTCGCAACCGGCAAATCGGGCCCGGTCTCCGAGCATTTCTTCGATCCTCAGAAGCTGATTATACTTCTCCACGCGCTCGCCGCGACAGGGGGCGCCCGTCTTTATCTGCCCGGCGCCCCAAGCCACCGCCAAATCCGATATGAAAGTGTCCGCGGTTTCTCCCGACCTATGGGAGATGCACGCCCCGAAACCCAGCCGCGCGGCGACGGACAGGGTCTTTAGGGTTTCCGAAACCGTCCCGATCTGGTTGGGTTTTATCAGCACTGCCGTCGCTGCCCCGGCCGCGGCACCGCGCCTGACGGTATCCGCGTCGGTGACGAACAGGTCATCGCCCACAAGCTGCACCGATGATCCGAGTCGGGTCGTCAAATTTGCCCAACCGTCCCAATCGTCCTCTGCCATCCCGTCCTCTATGGAGATGAGGGGAAACCTTCGACACCACCGGGAATAGATCTCTATCAACTCGGCGCCGTCCATCGCCCGTCCGCGGAGGCGGTAGGCGCCGTTTTCGAAAAGCTCCGTGGCAGCCACGTCGAGGGCCAGGTAGATGTCTTCGCCGGGACGATATCCGGCCGTCTCCACCGCGCGCATCAAGAGTTCCAGGGCCCCTTCGTCACCTTCCAAATCGGGAGCAAAGCCACCTTCGTCCCCGACACCGCCGCCGATTCCGAGCCCTTCGAGCAGTCCGCCCAGGGCGTGATAGACTTCACTACCCCATCGGAGTGCCTCGCGAAACGTTGGCGCACCGGCGGGGACAATCATGAATTCTTGGACCTCGACATTGTTGGAGGCGTGTTGGCCCCCGTTCAGGACGTTCATCATCGGCACCGGAAGGAGGTCGGCGGATTCTTTGCCCAGATAGCGAAACAGCGGAACGTCGGCATAACTGGCCGCCGCCCTGACGCAGGCCTGCGAAACCCCCAGGATGGCGTTGGCCCCGAGCCTATCCTTGTTCGCGGTGCCGTCCAGGTTCAAAAGACGGCGATCCACGCCCTCGCAGTCGGCGGCATCGATCCCCAAAAGGGAGTCTCGAATCTCGCCGTTCACCGCGGCGACGGCGTCCAAGACGCCCTTTCCCCGGTACCTATCGGGATCCCCATCCCGCAGTTCCCGGGCCTCCCGGGAACCGGTACTGGCGCCCGAGGGCACCGCCGCCCTTCCCGAGGCGCCCGAGGTCAGGGTCACGTCCACTTCCACCGTGGGATTCCCCCGGGAATCCAGTATTTCGCGTCCTACGACGGAGACTATTTCACTCCCGGCAGCCATCGAGAACATCTCCCCTCCATATATCGCATCCTCCATCGGAAGCGGCCAACAAGCCCTTTCCGGTCATCTCCCGCGGCACTTCCAGTCCCAGCAGATCCAGGATCGTGGGGGCAGCGTCCGAGAGACCACCGCGACGCAAAAGCGATGAGCCACCGCGCAAGAATCCCTCTCCCACCAGCCAGCAGGGAACCTCGTGGGCGGTATGGGCCGTGTGGGCACCGGAGTCATTTATCATCTTCTCCACGTTGCCGTGATCGGATAGGATAAGGGCAACGCCTTCGGCCTCGCGCAAAGCGGCGAGTATCCGGCCGAGCTCCCCATCGATGGTCTCTACCGCCGACACGGCCGCCGCGAAATCACCCGTATGCCCCACCATGTCGGGGTTGGCGTAATTGGCCACAACGAAATGGTATGTTCCCCCCACGATTGCCTCGACCAGTCTATCCGTAACCTCGCGTGCACTCATCTCCGGCTTTGTATCGTAGGTGTCCACCTTAGGCGAGGGAACCAAGACCCTATCTTCCCCCGGGTAAGGTTGCTCGCGACCCCCGTTGAAAAAGTAGGTCACGTGGGCATACTTTTCCGTCTCTGCGAGGCGGAGCTGCCTCAGTCGGGCCCTGCTCACGACTTCACCCAGGGTATTGGGTATATCCTGGAGTTCGAAGGCGGCGGGACAACTAAACTCGGGATCGTACCTGGTCATGGTTACCATACATACGCCCCTTCGAAGCGGACAAGTGTCCACCTGCCCGCATCCGGGATGGGACAGCGCACCGACGAGTTCGCGCATGCCGTCCGCACGGTAACTGAAAGTCAAGAAGCTGTCATCCGGATCCACCCCCGAGTCC
>CAYLPL010000264.1:0-2222 GCA_964385545.1 uncultured Clostridia bacterium
CTTCGCAATTGCTCCTCGGAACTTTCGAGCAGCATCTGCAGTCCCAGGGACGAGCGGCGTATTTGAGAGCCCAGGGCGGCCGCCACGTCGGCCCCGACCTCGTCGCCGACGGGCAGGCCTGCCGTTTTTGCGTTCTTCAATACGTGGGTACTGACTTCCACGTACAACCGTTCGGGAGCACGCCCGAGGACCTCAGTGGCCCGGGCCGCGGCGAGCGCTATGGCGGCCGGTTCGGTGCATACGGCCGCGGGTTGAGAATGCTGGCGCAGGAGATTGGCCAGGATGTATGCGGTTTCCTCAGCACCGGCCATCGGATATCCCTCCGATACTGTCGGGTTTGCAGGGGAGATGGTCCCTTCCATCTCCCGGCATGATCGGTGCAATCGCCATCACATGCCAAGTCTTCTACCCGGTCCGACGTGACCCCTGCCGCGTCGCGGCGATATCCGAAGAATCTCGCGGCTAACCCGCAGGCATTGCAGGATGCCACGTGGGAGGATCTCGAGGAACCCGGGCACATTCTCTATTCTTCGGTGCTCACCTCGACGGAGGCGATGCGCTCGGCGAGATCGAGTATGGCCTTGCCGGCGGCGGAAGACTCCCGATCGACGAGAAGTCGTTCGTTCTCCGAAGCTGAATTGTTCACGTCCATGGGTAGCTGGGCCAAAAGTGGGACGCCGAGGGATCGGGCGAGGCCCTCTCCTCCGCCCTTCCCGAAGGGATGTATACGCTCATCGCAATTGGGACAGGTGAGATAAGACATGTTTTCGACCACCCCGAGGATTACCATGTCCGTCTTCGTCGCCATGTTCCCCGCGCGGCTGGCCACCTCTACCGAAGAGATCTCGGGAAGCGTCACCAGGATTAGCTCGGCCCTGGGAAGGCGCTGTGCGATCGTCAGGGGTACGTCACCGGTTCCAGGCGGCAGGTCAATGATGAGGTAGTCCAAATCCGGGCTCCAGGCGACATCGTTGATGAACTGGTCGACCGCTTTCATCAACAGGGGACCGCGCCATATGACCGGTTCGTCTATCGGGACGAAAAACCCCATGCTCATGACTTCCAGCCCCCGCGACTGGAGCGGGCGTATCCCCTCTTCGTCGGTCCGGGGTTGTCCCTGTGCGTTCAACAGTCGGGGGATGCTGAAACCGTAGATGTCCGCGTCCATGATCCCCGCTCGAAAGCCGAGCATGTGCAAAGCCATCGCCAGGTTGGCCGCCACGGTGGATTTCCCCACCCCACCCTTACCGCTGGCCACCGCGATTATGCGGATATTTGCATTAGTATTCAAACGCGCTTCATCCATCGCAAAAACCTTCTTTCCCGTATACTGTCCACCATGCCGCAATCATTCTCACACCGCAATGGACATATGTCAATAATGTGTTGGCAGGGGCCCTTCGGGGTGATCCAAGGAATAACCTATCCGCGTCGGTCGAATCTCCGTCCGCTCCGGGGATTGTCAGGTTGGTAAGCGTTTGTCGATGCCGCGCGGTTGGGCTGCAATCGCTCGTCGTCGTGGTCACGCCTCCTAGGAAGGTAGCCACCTTTGAGACCGAAATAGCTGGCGAAGCGTGGATTGCGACGGGAGCGTCGCGGTGATCGTTCCCGGCGGCGTCGACTATTATCCCTCCTGGGATTACTCCCTCCCCCTCTGGCGCCAAATCGGTCGCCGCCTCGGGAGATGGACACCGACCGGATCGGTGGCGTGCGCGCCAAACCAATTCGTCCCATATTCTCGGGGTTCATGATCTACCCTTCTCGTTTTCACGATCTACCCAAAAAGATTCCTGTCGCCGCTGAGCCTGCCCCTCAGCCGCATTACGGCCTTGGAGTGAATCTGGGATATGCGCGAGGGAGTCAAATCCAATACGCCGGCGATCTCCGTAAGGGTCAATCCCTGGTAATAATAAAGAGTGATGACGATTCGTTCCTTTTCGTTGAGGCTTTCGATCGCTTCGGTCAGCCGCTTCTTCTGGAAGTTCCATTGCGTCGTTTCGAAGGGATCTTGGGCATCGTGATCTGGGATCGTTGCGAGGAGACTGTTCTCCCTCTCACCGTCGTTCGCTGGTGGGATATGATCGAGATAGATCAGGCAGGACCGTGACACTTCGGTGAGGTCGTCGCGTAATTGGCTCGGGGTAATCCCCAGACGCTCGGCGAGTTCTTCGTCGGTCACCTCGCCGTCCGGGGGCGCGGCCGCGACCGGCATCCCCGTCGGT
>CAYLPL010000265.1:0-1442 GCA_964385545.1 uncultured Clostridia bacterium
CGAGGAAGAACAGCTGCGCGGACAAAAGCAAGGCCTCCTTGTCCGCGCCATAGACCGCCCCGCTGATTTCAATCCGATCCTCGGCACCCCGTTCCTCCACCAGACGTCTCAAAAACCCGTCGTAGCCCATTTCCGGGTTGCCCACGATTTTCAAGCGCCATCCGGCGGGTGCCGCCGCCACCCAGGCCTCGATCAGGGCTTCCAGATTTTTGATCGGGTGAATCCGCCCGAGGAAGAGCGCCGTGCGGTCTTTGGTGTCCGAAAATTGAGCCGCTCTTTCCGGGATAAACACGCCATTGGGGAGCAAGGCGATCGGCTGCGTCAAGCCCATCGCGCGAATCGACTCGACCTCGCGTTCCGAGGTGGCATGGAAGCAGCGGGCAGTTTCGAGGTCTTTGCGCTGCGAGAGTGCCAGCGCGATCTTTTTTTTCCAGGCCCGATGCCCAAGGGCGTTGACATCCAGAGTCCCCCGAAGCGAAATCAATCGAGGGATATGCTTCTTAATGGCTACTTTAGCGACAACATGATTCATGGATCGCCAAAGCCCGTTGTCGTGAATGACATCAGGCGGTGAAGTTTCGATGTATCGAACCAAAGTCCGCTGAGCCCGAGGCGTCCAGGACTGCCGAATTCCGGGGATCAGGCGGCCTTTCACCGACAGAAGTTCCACTCCCTCGGGAGGATCGGCCACCGGTGCGTGCGGGTAGTCGGCCGTAAACAAGGTCACTTCGTGGCCCGCATCCGCAAGCGTCCGCATCAGGTTGCCACCGGAGACAAAAGGCCCCCCCGCGCTCGGATGCCAACCGGACATGCAGTAGAGTATTTTCATGGTGGAATAGCGTGTGGCGGGGAGCTTGGAGCTTGGGGCGGGGAGCTAGCGCAGGCTCCGTTTGAAACTTATGATCATTCGAGAGAGACCGGATAATTTCGGCAAAAGTTCGTTCTTTTCCTTGGCTGAAAGATGCCGTTTTCGTTCAAAAAAGATGACCATATTGGCGCATTCGAAGACTGACCTCCGAGCGTAATTCAGGAAATTTGCGAACTCCTTATTAGATTCACTACCCGATCCTTCGGCGATATTATTTGAAATGCTAAGAGCAGCGCGGCGTAGCTGATCGGCGAAACCATACAAGTGCTGTTCACCCAGTTTATCGGCTAGACCGCAAAGCACATCGCCAATATCGCAAGCTTCTTGCCAAATCGTAAAATCCTCAAATCGAAACTCACTCATAATCCCCGCTCCATGCTCCCCGCTCCATGCTCCCCGCTCCATGCTCCCCGCTCCATGCCTCAACCTCTATGCCCGATAATACTTTGCGGGTCGATTCGCTATACAATTCCGCGTATCCACGACCGGGCATGTGAAGCCGCTGAAATCAAAGGCTTTGTATTCGTTGTGATGCGTCGCAACGAGGACGCAGTCGTAATCATCAGTGATCTCG
>CAYLPL010000265.1:1452-2205 GCA_964385545.1 uncultured Clostridia bacterium
GTCGTCAGTAATTTCAACAGATTTACGACCCGCATACTCTGGGTGCTCGCGGGTCACTTTGATTTCCGGGACGTAGGGATCGTTGTAGCTAACTTCGGCTCCTTTCGCCTCGAGTTTTTTGGTCAGCACGTAGCTGGGCGACTCCCGATCATCGTCGACATTCGGCTTGTAAGCCATGCCGAGGAGCAGAATCTTCGAGCCCTTGATCGATTTGCCCTCCTCGTTGAGCGCCTCCCCCACCCGACCGACGACGTAGTCCGGCATGTGGGTGTTGATCTCGCCGGCCAGCTCGATGAAACGGGTGTGCTGCTCGTATTCACGGGCCTTCCAGGTCAAATAGAAGGGATCGATGGGTATGCAGTGCCCGCCGAGGCCGGGCCCCGGATAAAAAGGCATGTAGCCGAAGGGCTTGGTGGCGGCGGCATCGATCACGTCCCAGACGTCGATATCCATCTTGTGGAAAACCGTCTTTAGTTCATTGACCAGGGCGATGTTCACCGAGCGGAAGATGTTTTCGGTCAGCTTGGTGGCCTCGGCCACCCGACAGGAACTGACCGGATGCACGGCATCCAGCGCCAGGGAATACAACTCCACACAGCGCTCCAGACAGGCGGGCTTAAGCCCCCCCATGACCTTGGGAATGGTCTTCACCGAATGGTCCTTCCGGCCAGGGTCCTCGCGCTCGGGGGAGAAGGCCAGGTGGAAATCGACGCCCGCCTTGAGGCCCGAACCCGCCTCGAGGACTTCGCGAAG
>CAYLPL010000266.1:0-2201 GCA_964385545.1 uncultured Clostridia bacterium
CGGGGTGGACGGCGCGGGGTCGTTCATGGCGGGGTGGGGGTGGTAGAGGGGGTGGGTCAGGTGCAATCTTGCCAGTACGTAGGGGAATCCTTCGCGCCCACCGGGGAGAAACCCCCGAGCACTCAGCTGCGAATTGCGCCGTCGCAATTCACCGACGATTTCCTCGAGGTGGCGAAGATGATCCGCCCGTGAGAGCTCGCCCCTGTGATGTGCCAGCTCCAGCACCCGCTGGGTTAGATGCTCCGAGTAGAAGAACGTCGATGCTGGGGAGGATGCATTCGCGCGTAATGAGGATTTCAACGCGGAGAAGAGAGTGGTCTTACCGGTCCCCGGGATCCCCTCGATGATCAAACCCGGCGGTTCATGTCTTCGAAGCGTTCTGGAGGGCACCATCACCGGCCCTGCCACTCGATTCCCTCCGGCGTTACCTCGCAACGCCGGTACCGACCGTAGGCGGCCCTGAAGTCAACGGTTATCCGGTAATCGCCCTCCTCCGATGCTGAAAGGGTCAGTTTCTCCATGGTGAAGAGATCCTCGACATCCAAATAATCATCTAGTGCCGGGCCGTCGGGCTGAAAACGCAGGGCGAGGAATTCCTCCAGGGTCGCCTGAGAGAAGCGCAGCTGTTCGTCGGGAGATACGGGCGTCACCTCGTCCTCCCAAACGACCGCCATCGCGGCCGCGATTTTTCCGGCGGCCTCGATGGCGTGTTGGCTCCTCAATTCGTATACGCGCTCGATCACTCGCGGCGCGTAAACGGCGAGCAACGTGGCGCTACAGAGGACTATTACGATTATCTGCACCTTCGTCGCCCGACGCATGAACCCCCATTCCGAAAACCTGTGGCGGCAATCGTACGAAAACGTCCGTCGATCAGCCCATGAGCGCCCTTTCCAACTCGGCCCGATCGACGCAGTGGGCAAATGCCGTGGATCGAGATATGGTTCCCCGTAATACCTGCTGCGCCAGGGCGTAATCCATGGTCTGCATCCCCACCGACCGGCCCGTCTGCATCATGCTGTAAAGCTGATGCTCCTTGCCCTCCCGGATGAGATTGCGCACGCCGGAGGTATTCACCAGGACCTCGGCGGCTACAGTCCGTCCCTCGCCGTCGAGTCGGGGCAGGATCTGCTGGGCTACGATAGCCTGAAGACTGCCGGCCAGCTGCTCCCTTATCTGCCCCCTCATGGCGTCGGGGAAAATGTCGATGATTCGGTTCACGGCGAGCGCCGCGGTCTGGGTGTGCAAAGTCGACAGCACGAGGTGTCCCGTCTCCGCCGCGGTCAGGGCTATGGCTATACTATCCCTATCCCGCATCTCGCCTATCAGGATTACGTCGGGGTCGTGGCGCAGAGCGTGTCTCAGGGCGATGGGGAAGGAAAGGGTATCCGTTCCCAGTTCCCTTTGTTTGACTATGGAGTTGCGATGCACGTGCAAGAACTCAATCGGATCCTCGATGGTGATGATGTTGACCCGTCGTTCCTCGTTCATCTTGCCTATAAGTGCGGCGAGCGTGGTGGTCTTACCACTGCCGGTTGGACCGGTGAGGAGAACGAGACCCCGGGGCAACATGGCGAAATCTTCGATGATCGACGGTAATCCCAGATCCTTGAAACGGGGAATATCCCAGGGGACCACCCGGAAGACGGCCGCGAGGCTGTTTCGCTGCCGCATCACATTTCCACGGAACCTGCTGACTCCGGGGATGGAGTAAGAAAAATCGAGCTCCAGATCCCGGCGGAGTTCCTCGAGATGATGGGGCTCCAGAAGGGGTTCCAATAACCCCTCCATGTCACCGACTTCAATCACGGGATAGGAATCGAGCGCCACCAAATCCCCGTAAAGCCGCACCATCGGAGGCAGCCCCGGCGCCAGGTGTAAGTCCGATCCATTCATCTGCACGGTCTCACACAGGATTTCTTCAATATCCATCACAGCACCACCCTCATCACTTCCTCGAGAGATGTTATCCCCTCTCGGACCTTGGCCAACCCGTCCTGTCTCAGCGTTATCATGCCTTCTTCCAGTGCGGCCCGGCGGATATCGCCCGCCGAACGCCGCTCAAGCGTCAAGCGCTGGATTTTCTCGGTTACCTGGAGAAGTTCGTAGATGCCGATCCGGCCGCTGTAGCCGGTGTTGGCGCAGCGCAGACAACCTCCGGGTTTCGGTTTGTACAACTTGATGTACTGTTCGTCGTCCTC
>CAYLPL010000267.1:0-2166 GCA_964385545.1 uncultured Clostridia bacterium
ATGACCTCCTAATCGAAATCGATTCGGAGCAGTTGGATATTCAACTGCGCCAGGCCAGATCCGAGCTGGATTCCGCCTTGGCCAACCTAGAAGATGCGAGCGAGGCCTACGAGATTGCAAAAAGGGAGGTAAAGCGGCTCGAGCCGCTTTACGAGCGGGGAGCCATTTCGGAGCAGAAATGGGATTCTGCCCGGGATGACCTCGAGCGTGCCCGGCGCGCGGCCGAACACTCGGCCCCGACGGCCGTAGCGGGCGCCCGGGCCGCCGTGGATGGCGCGCAAGAACGTTTGGATGATGCCTCCGTGCGAGCCCCCATCGCGGGTGAGGTGGCCGCGTTATCCGTCTCCCGCGGAGATCAGGTCGGGACGGGGACTCACCTTTTGAGCGTCGTCGATCGATCGACGATGGAACTGGTGGGGACACTAAACGAGGATCGCGTGAGCGAGATCGAGGAGGGTATGTCTGCCCGGGTGCGAGTAAATGCCCTGGGGGATAGGGATTTCGAGGCTACCGTAAGCAGCATTTCCTTCGTCACCGATCCCGGGGGATCGGGGTATCCCGTAAAGCTTCTGATCGAGGATCCCTCCGAAAAACTCCGGGGCGACATGAGCGCGGAAGCATTCGTAGAGGTGGAGAAGGTTGCCGACGTCGTGGTGCTTCCCCTGGACGCGGTGGTAGATCGCCAAAGTGATCCCGCGGTGTTCTCGGTGGGGGACGGGGAAACCGTGACGAGACACAGTGTAACCCTGGGTCTTGCCAACGACGATGTCGTCGAGATCCGTTCGGGGGTCGAGGCCGGAGAAACCGTGGTGATTTCTGGCCAGAGCTATCTCGATGAAGGCTCGCAGATTCGAATCGTCGGAGAGGATGGGGGCCGTTGAACCTGCCACAACTCTCCATCAAACGGCCCGTGTTCACCGGCGTGGTGCTCATCATACTGTTTTTGTTCGGTGCATTTTCCCTGTCTTCTATGCAACTGGATTTGCTTCCCGATATCAACCTCCCTATGGCCATAGTGTTGATCTCTTATCCCGACGCGGGGCCCTACGAGGTGGAAAGCCAGGTCACCCGTACCGTGGAGGGCGCGATGGCAACCGTGGGCGGTGTCGACAGCATGCAGTCCACAAGTTATGAGGGATCCTCCGTAGTGAGGGTCAACTTCGAGTGGGGGACGGATCTCGATTCCGCCACCTTCGATATGCGCGAATCCCTGGACATGATCCGCGGCGCCCTCCCCGATGATGCCGAGGAGCCGCGGGTTTTGAAGATGGATCCCGGGATGATGCCGGTTACCACCATAAGTATCGCCGGCCTCGGGGATTTGGCCGAAATGCAAAGGGTCGCCGAGGACGTCATCGTCCCCAGGCTCGAGAGAATCGAGGGAGTCGCCACAGTGGATATCGGCGGCGACAGGGAAGAACAAATCCAGGTGCGTCTCGATATGGCACGCATGCATCTTTACGGTATCGATCCGGGAACGGTGCGGGAAGTCCTGGCAGGCTCCAATTTGAACCTGCCCGGCGGAACCATAGAAGAGGGTTCGCGTTCGTACACGGTTAGGACCATGGGTGAGTTCGTGTCCCTGCAAGACATTCGGGAGACGGTGGTGCCGACCTCTGATGGCGGGACGGTTCGCTTGGACGATATCGCACAAATAGTGGAGACGACCGAAGAGGTCAAAAGCATGACCCGATTGGACGGTGAGCCGAGCATCGCCCTTTCGGTGAGCAAGGAGTCCGGTGCTAACACGGTCACGGTTTCCAACCGCGTCGATGCCGCGATGGAGGATTTGGCGGGCGAACTACCCGCCGGATTGCGCGTCGCCGAGGTCATGGACCAGGGGCGCTTCATAGTTGCCGCCATTCGCCGGGTCTTCAGCAATGCCATGATCGGTGGGGCCCTGGCCATCGCGGTTTTGTTCGCCTTTCTCAGGGATTGGCGCAGCACGATGTTCACGGCGCTGGCGATTCCTTTCGCCGCCATAATCTCTTTCACGTTCACTTCCTTTGCGGGCCTAACGATGAACCTCTTGAGCTTGGGCGGGCTGGCTTTGGGCATCGGGTTGATGGTGGCCCACGCCATAGGCGTGCCCGAGAAAGCTTTCAGGAAAATTGCAGGAGGGGGGACGGGGGTATCTGCGGCCGTCGAGGGTTGTTTTGACGTAGG
>CAYLPL010000268.1:0-2144 GCA_964385545.1 uncultured Clostridia bacterium
GGCGATTCCATGCTGGATTCCCTTCACAATGGCGACAGGGTCTTGGTCAACAAGTTCGTGTATAATTATGGCGAACCGCGCCGGGGAGACGTCGTGGTTTTCGCCCATCCGAAAGAAACGCCCCGAGACCTGATCAAAAGAGTCATAGCTACTCCCGGCGAAATAGTGGAGATTCGTTCCGGCGACGTTCTCATAAACGGAGAAGCGATCGAGGAAGACTATCCCAACCGCACCGATTCCAGCGACTTCCCTCCCACGAAGGTGCCACCGAGGACGGTATTTGTCCTGGGCGATAATCGCGCCAATAGCGACGATAGCCGCTCCTTTGGCTTCGTGCCCTACTCCGACCTGCGCGGTCGAACCTGGCTGGTGTTTTGGCCGCCTGGTTCCTTCGCGGTTATGGGTTCGGCACAATGATTGCCCCCGGTCGCAACGAGGTCAGGGACGCGGTTCGATCTCCGTGGACGGATCGAGATCCCAGGTTCCGGCTGCGCTACCTCGAAGAGGCGCACCGCCTACGCCGCATGGGCGATCCCTCGGGATACCCGTGGGTGGCCGGCATCGACGAGGTGGGATACGGTCCCCTGGCCGGTCCGGTAGTCGTGGCCGCGGTCATATTGCCCCGGGGATTGATCATACCCGGCCTCGACGACAGCAAGAAGTTGAGTGCGCGGGCGCGCTCGAGACTGTACCCGAAGATTCTCGAGCTGGCCATCGCCGTCTCCGTAGCTTGCGAACCCCCCTCGCGCATAGACGAGATCGGAATACTGGGAGCGATCGGTGCCGCCATGCGCAGGGCCCTCCATCGCCTGCGACCCACGCCGAATCTGGTCCTGGTGGACGGACGGAATGAAGTGGTGGGCTTGAAGATGACACAGCGCACCGTCGTCCGCGGTGATTCCCGCTACGCGTCGATCGCCGCGGCTTCCGTAGTCGCGAAGGTCGTGCGAGATGCCAGGATGGTACTGCTGGCGCGACGTCACCCGGCATACGCCTTCGAACGGAACAAGGGATACGGAACGGAAGAGCATCGCCGAGCCCTCGCACAATGCGGTCCCTGTTGCGAACACAGGCTTTCCTTCATAGGTAAACCCCGCCCGCAGCTTTCCATCTTCACTGGCCGAGAAACCGCGGGAAACCCCGGGGGAGGGCCAAATCCCTAGGAGACTACGATGACGGCAGACGTGTCGCGCTCAACGGTCTTGGTCCTCGCGCCTTTCTCGCCTGCTCTCCCGAGATCTTTCCGCCCGAACGAAGAACACCCCGACTATTCCCACCCATATTCCCACGAGCAAAGACCACCCTTCGCCGACGCCGAAGAGCGTTGGTAATAGTCAGATGATGATGGCGGCGAATATAAAAAGCAGTCCCATTTCTCCCAGATGTTCTCGCAATTGTCTCTCCTCCATTAAGGTGCGCATTCCGACACCGCAGATTATTCTTTCTCCAAAGGACCGGTGGCGACCTCCGTGTCGCGGCTTCGTTCCCCTCCCCGGGGTCTCTCCACCCAAGCTCGCCCAGGCCTCGGAGTTTCTCATCCATAGATAATGGGCAGAGCTGCAAGTGGTGGACTCGTGGGGGTTGAAGAAGTGCCCCACAATCATTCATGCTTCGAAACGGGAACACCCGGATGGACATCCACCGCCACAGGGGATAGTTTGTAGCCGGCGGTCGGCGGTGCACCCGAGCGTTTACCACGCGGTACCGTCGAGCGCGTTGGACACACATGGTATAATGGTGGTCGTTTTCGCGGGAGTGAACCAATGGGTCGGTTTCGCCACCATTTAGCACAATCCCGGCCCCGGGGAAACACCGGTAGTCCGCGGGAATCTATTTGCGACACGGGAGTTGATCCAGTTTGGCTAAGAATCTTCTGATAGTTGAATCTCCGGCGAAGGCGCGCACTTTGGAACGCTACCTCGGTAGATCTTTCAAGGTGGAGGCCTCTATGGGACACGTGCGCGATCTCCCAAAGAGCAAACTGGGAGTCGCCGTAGATGACGATTTCGAACCCCACTACATCACGATACGCGGCAAGGGCAAGATACTCGACAAGCTTCGCAAGGCGGTCAAGTCCTCGGACAACGTGTACCTGGCCACCGACCCGGATCGCGAAGGAGAGGCCATCGCCTGGCACCTGCAAC
>CAYLPL010000269.1:0-364 GCA_964385545.1 uncultured Clostridia bacterium
TACTCCTGCGGCGGTCTCCATCATGGCCGGATGGGGGAGGGTCGTGGAAAAGGGATAATCGGCGATCTCGGGTTCCGCATTGGTTAGGGAGGCGACCAAGGCTGACTTACCGCTGTTGGGGGGGCCGGCAATCAGTATCTGCCCAGCGCCCTGTCTATCCACCACCCAGGCCGGTTTCTTCCTCCCGCCGGAACCCTTCTTACTCTCCATTTGGTCACGCAGTTTGGCGATGCGGCGTTTTATGTCTCCCTGCATCTTCTCCGTACCCTTGTGCTTGGGTATCGTACTGAGCATATCTTGAAGCGCCGCGAGTCTTTCTCCGGGGTCGCTGGCTCTTCTCCATCTTTGTTCGGCTTCCATATAA
>CAYLPL010000269.1:374-2134 GCA_964385545.1 uncultured Clostridia bacterium
GGGGGGTGGCCGGCACGGGTAAGTCCGCCTAGGACGGCTGATTTCGATTGATTACAGGTTACCACGGGAACGGTGTTCGCGAGAAATTCGACGTTTGACGCTCATTCGGTGAAATGCGGTAGGTGATGAGAACCGCGATGCGGGTACAGGGGGCCCGGGAGGCCGCCCCCGGAGATTCCCGGAGGCGGCGAATCACTATCTCGCAGATTGCAGGGTTAGCTGCATATCCATCAGTTCACGGGTTTCCGTCGGGAAGACGAAGAGCGTGTCGTAGTCGGGCATCGTCGCGTAGATCTCCGAGTCATCATCGTCCGGGCCGGCGAGATTCATTTCCAGATTCCGCGTATCCCCGGTTTCACCGAAGGTTATAGTGATCATTGCGAGAGGGCGCTCCAGTGCCCGTTCCACCGAATCATCGATCTCGTCGGGCCAAAGGATGTCGCGGAGCGCCGCATTGCGCAATGCATCGATATACTGATTGGCTTCGGTACCTTCGATGGTCGTCTTCTCGCCTCCGTCTATGGTGAGAAACCACGATTCGTCTTCGCGTTCCAATCTGTGTACCGATCCGTCTTCGGCTTCGGTGGTCACGGATTGGATTTCACTTCTGGGCGCCGCCGCAAGTGGTTTCTCCGCTATCCATTCGCGGGGATCGGTGAACCCCGGGGCGGAGTAAAAACCGGTGACGCACTTGTATACCGTGTCCCCATCCGTCCGCGTTACGTAGATTTCCGAGGCCTGATCATCGGCAAAGCTGCCGATGATCAGCTCCACCGTTTCACCCGCGGAATCCACCAGTGCAACCCTATTGACCCCGTCGATCAGGTCCCATTCCTCTAGTTGTTCCGTCGTCGGATCGTCTGTCACGAATTCCGCGGCGCGCAGATTTCGCATCTCTCGTACGAAACTATCCAGCGCGGAATTGTCGGCGGGAGCCCGATGGGGTTCGACCAACTCCCACCCGTAGATTCCGTCCACCCGGCGCGCAGTCCAGGTTCCGCGCGAGGCGGTCATCGAGGCTTCGGTTATCTCCTCCATGTCGGTGATCGCGCGGTCGCGCCACTTCTCTAGCGGCGACGCATAAAAGTCCAGGCGGATACCGGGAATCAGGTAGATATCGCCTCCGTCGGCAAGTCGCGCATATCGCGAGGTATGTTCTCCCGTCTGTACCGGAGTGGGATCACCGATCTCCACCATGAGTTCTTCTCCATCGCCCATCTGCAAGGTTATGTGACGCTTCGGCTGCGCCAATCCGAACTCTTCTGGCTCGGCCTCGTCCTCGGTGGCTACCACGCGGTCCGCCTGCAGTCTCGCGGCGGATTTGAACAACAGTTCCGCGCGCTTCTGGTCCGTGGAATATGATCTGGGTGAGGTCAGCTGATAGCTGCCGTCTCGAGAGCGTTCTATACGGAACTGGTATTCGTCCGCCCAGTCGACCTCCACCGCGTCGACCTCTTCCCAGTCCACGGAAGTGAGAAGTATCTCTTCTTTTTCGGGCGTCGGAGCCTCCGCTTCGTCGGCCGGGCTCCAGACCAGGTAGATCCCGCCGAGGATCAACAGGGCCACGACGGCTATGAGCGGTCCGCGCCAGGTGGAAAACATCATAGGTGCCTCCTTCGCATCCAGACCACGGTCCCGATCAATAGAATCGCGAACGGCATGCCCAGGGTGCTCCCATAGAAGATCAGCCGCCCCTCGTCGGGGGAGAGGAACACCTGGCGGGGTACGGGGCGTTTCGGCCCCACACTTATCAGTTCCGG
>CAYLPL010000270.1:0-2130 GCA_964385545.1 uncultured Clostridia bacterium
CCGCGGAGAGGTCCACATTAGACATCTCGATCGTTCCGGGGGCGATATCTCCGCGGCCAGCTGAGCCGGCGGGTCCCACCTGTCGAATCCCCGAGTTATTGCTCTCCCGAAATGCATTCTCCCCGACATTCATCAGGCCACCGGGGTTTGCGAAGGCCGCCAAACCTATCTGGGCTATGGTCTGTTCCCGTCCGTTGGAATAGACTCCGGTAATCATGCCGCTCGAATCCACCATGTAGTTCTCCAGGGATCCCTTGGGAGCGCCATTTCGCTCCGTCGCGGAGACCGTGGAGGAACCGGAAAACTGCGTGATTGAAGAGAAGTCGAGATTGACTTCGATGTCTGCGGCTCCGTCGATCCCTTCGAATACCACGGGATCGGGTGTGCCTCCGGACTGCATTATCCCGTCATCGTCGAACGAGATCTCGGTGTCGGCGGGTTGATCTATGTCTGCCGGATCGAAGTCTTCACCGGTCACGCCCCATTCCCAGGTGTTGGTGGCAGTCTTTTCGAAGGAGACGCTTATGGCATGTTTGCTGCCCTTGGAATCGAAGATCTCCACCGGCGTGCTCCAGGTGTCTCCCACTTCCGCATCGCTGTTTAGGTTGTTGCTGTAGATGACTTGTGTCGTCGCCTCGGCGCCGATGGTTTCCCCCAGGGGGATCCGCACGCTTTCGAGGGCACTCGCATCAGTTACGGGCAAATCGCCATCATCGGCCATCCAACCCTGAACCGAGCGTCCGTTGGAGTCGACCAGGTACCCCTCGGCATCCGGTTGGAATAGGCCGGCCCGGGTATACAATTCCCCCTCTCCGTCTCCTAGGATGAAGAACCCCTCCCCTTCAATAGCCATATCGGCATCATTGCCGGTAGTTTGAAGGCTGCCCTGGCCTTGGAGGGTATCGATGGCGGCTACGCTGCTGCCCAGGCCTATCTGCATGGGATTGGTTCCTCCCGCCCCGTCCTCTTCCGGAGCGGAGGCCCCGGCCAGGCTTTGGCTGAACATTTCAGCGAAGGTTGCCCTGCCGGATTTAAACCCGGTGGTGTTCACGTTGGATATATTGTTGGCGACCACGTCCATCTTTATTTGGTGATTCCGGAGTCCCGAGACTCCCGAGAATAGCGATCGCATCATATCGGCATGCATCTCCTCTCGCGTTTTCGGGGAATCGTGCCACGGGACGCTTCCGTCGGTCGGCGTCCCCAGCCTCCTCCTGAGAGGTCCGGCCCTATTCGGCTATGACGGCGGAGTCGATGTCGGTGAATACTCCGTCGCCCCTTCGTTCCCCGGGAATTGCCGTTATCAGGGTGCGCTTTTCTACATTCACTATCAGCGCGGTGTCGTCTATGAGTACGAGGGACTTCTTGCCGCCCCGCTGGGATACTCGATCCAGGGCGCGATTCACCCTTGCCCTTTGGTCATCATCCATTTCCACCCCGTCGCTTTCCATGCGTTGCCGGGCGTGGGTAGTTATCTTCAGTTGGCGTTCGAAGACGCGGAGGAACTCGTTGGAACCGCTACCGCCCCTGCCCCTGCCAACCCGGGGGGCCTGGGGAGAAATCGGCCCTACGCGCGCTCCGGCGCCCTGGGGCGACGGGCTATTCACCATCGTTCGTCTCACCCTCGATGTGATCGAAGGATGCCACGTCACCGAGATACACCTGGTCTCCACCATCCGTCGTGATTAGCACATCTTCGTCTTTCCATCTGACTGAAGACACGATCCCCCGTATTTGATCACCATTTTGGGTGACCAACGAGTATTCTTCGCCCAACAGAGTCGCTCCCAACATCGTCTTCTGGTTCCTGACGAGATTCTGTGTCTGCGTCAGGTTGGAAAACTGGGCCAGTTGGGCGATAAAATCACGGTCTTCCATAGGTTTCATGGGATCTTGGTTTTGTATTTGCGCCACGAGCAGTCGGAGAAATGCATCCTGCCCGAGGGTATCGGCGACCTCTTTGGCAGGGGAATCACCCTGGTCTTCCACCCTCATCGGAGAGATGGTATTGCCCGTGCTGTCGATTTGCATCGAATTTCCTCCTTTCAGACCAACAAATCCAATTGACCCGTCGACAAACCACGCTGTGACACCGGGGCCTGTTTCGGCGGCGTCCCGAGGTCAGGCTTC
>CAYLPL010000271.1:0-2120 GCA_964385545.1 uncultured Clostridia bacterium
CATCTTCCAGGTGACGCATGTGCACGGGATGGCGCTGTATGGTACCAGGGTGATCAAATTCACGGATGGGGAAATCGGCGAGGATTACCCGGTAACGGATCGGTTGCGCGAACAAGACCCTCAACGGTCGGCCGATGCCGGAGACGGCGAAGAAACGAAGGCCCTCGTGTCCGAAAGCGAGAGAGGAGCTGCGGAATGTTTCAACGAGCAATAGGCATTGTCATAATCCTCGTAGTACTCGTAGGGGGAGGTACCTATGCGTATCAGCTGTTGTTGGCGGGAGCGGAAGGGGACGATGACCCCGTCTACGCAACGGCTCCCGTGACACGGGGTGATTTGCGCGTGGCCATCGAGGGTTTCGGCAACCTGGAGCCCATGTGGTCACAAAACATCCAAACTGATACCGGGGGATTCCTCGAGGAACTCAAGATAAGACAGGGGGACGAGGTCGTCGAGGGCCAGGTTGTAGGCAGGCTCCGAAACGACAACCTCGCGGTGGAACTACGTGAGTTGGAGATGGAACTGGCCAGGGCCAAAAGTATCTTGGCAATGACCCTGGGCATATCGGAAGATCGAGTGTTGGACGCCGATCCCGATCGGGGCATCACCGTCACGGCACCGATATCCGGGCGGGTAACGGAATTGCGGGTAAAGCCCGACGACGTGCTTGAACAGGCGAGCATGGTTGCACGGATAGTGGATGATTCCCAGGTCGTCATCGAAGCGGAATTCAATCCGGCACAGTTTTCTTTGGTGCAGGATGGAGACTTGGTTTCCGTTAGGCCACTGGATTTTTCCGATGTCTTGGACGGGCTTGTGGTGGATGCCAATCCATCTCGAGTGCCCAAGGGTGATCATTTCGTGCACGAAGTCGTAATAGTGGTGGAGAACCCCGGTCTATTGAGACCGGGGCAGGAAGTGCAGGTATTGGTGGGAGCCCAAACCGCGGTCGACGCCACCATATCGAGTTATTACGACGAAACCGCGGTTTGGACTTCGGGTGAGGGAACCGTGATGGAGGTCCCGGTACGCGCCTGGCAACGAGTGGCCGAAGGAGAACCGTTGTGCCGCTTGGGTGGAGCCGAGAGCCGACAGTACATTTTCGATCAGCAGATGAACATCAGGGATCTCGAGCAGCGGCTCATGGAAAAACGCGAAGAGGTCGATCGTCTGATCATTCGTTCCCCTATAGACGGAACGGTGGCGTGGGCTCACGAGTCGTACGGGCGGGAAATGACCCCCGGGACTCACATAGCGGCCATAATCGATAACACAAAAATGAACCTGGGCATCGAGGTCGACGAGATCGATGTAGTGCACATTGAAAGTGGCATGGATGCCGAGGTCACCGTAGAGGCTTTCCCGGGCGAAGTCTTCCCTGCCGTAGTCACCCGGGTCGATACCATGGGATCCGACGAAGAGGGCGTTACGGTGTATAGGGTGCAGTTAGAGGTGGAACAAACGAAAAGAGTCAGACCGGGCATGACGGCTAACGTCTCGATTTTCGTAAACGAGGCCGGCGATGTCCTGCGAATACCGATAGAGGCAGTCTACCAGGAAGACGGCGCCGCCGTGGTAGATGTCTACGAGGATGGCAAGTCCGTTCCCACGCCGGTGGAACTCGGTTACGTGAGTTCCCGTTTTGTCGAGGTCAAAGATGGTCTCGAAGAAGGGCAAGTAGTCATCACCGGCAGTTCCCGGGATTTGCTCGACAGGGAAGAAGTGGATGGGACCGAACAACCCATCATACCGACGCCGGATAGACCGGAACCGGCACCGGTGCCACGACCCGGGACGGGGGGATGAATACATGTCCACTCCGACCCACGGTCGCGGTAGGGGAAGCCTGTTCGTCAGAGCCATATTCGGACTCGAGACGGCTTTGGGCGGCATCCTGTCTCAGAAGCTTCGCAGTACGTTGACGGTACTGGGAGTGGCCATAGGGGTGGCGTCTTTGATCATACTGCTGGCGATCGGAAATGGAGCCAGGGTCGCCATTGCGAGGCAATTTGAAAGTCACGGTACCAATCTGACCTAGGTCAAGAACGATCGTTGGGAAATTCGACTGAAGGTCCAAAACGTGTCCGATCACCTTGCTAGGTTACCAACCGACGACTGCC
>CAYLPL010000272.1:0-2109 GCA_964385545.1 uncultured Clostridia bacterium
ATTCCGAAAAGTACGGCCGCGTGTCCCCTGCCCTGGTGCAGATCAACTCCGACACGAACAGCGGGATGTGAGCCACTTCGTTGTAAAACGGCTGCACAACTTTCGCCCACCAGTCGTGTTCTTCCAACAGAAATCCGTGATCCGTGCACACGATGAGCTATGAGCCCCACCATCTTCCCAATAGTGGTAGTGGTCGCTCACCAGATGGGTATGGATTCCGGCATGCGCCAACCGTTCGAAAACCGAGTCGTCAAACGGTTCCAACGGTCCCCAGCTCCGATGCAGGAAATTGTAGCGACCCGTATGCAGGTCTCTACGTGCCGGCATGCAGGGCAGGCTCCCCGCATAACAGTTCGTGAACTTAACCGAGCGCTTCGCGAGCCGGTCAAAGTTTGGGGTCTCGGTTCTACCCCCGTTATATACCGACAGGTAATCGCGATTGAGAGAATCGAACATCAGTATTACGGCTTTCATCGGCTCCATGCCTCCGGCAACGGTTTCTGTTCAGAATTCTTCGGTAACACCCGAAATACCCGCTGGACTATCTCACTTAGTTGCGCTTCATCCGCACGCCTACTCGTACGCCTCGCCTTCGAAGAGCTCCCGTTGCGAAATACCACCCCAATGTGCAGGCTTATCCATTTTCGAGGTCTCCGGAGGCGAGGCGCGCTCGATGACCGGCTCCACGTTTTCTATTTCGAGAATCCACTGGAGAAGCCGCCCTCGGAGGTAGTCACGTACCGCCTGATGCGATGGATGACTGACCAGATTGTCCAGCTCAAAGGGGTCGGCCTCGAGATCATAGAGATATGCCTCGGTATATTGTTCCGCGTCCCCGTCGATTCGAGGATCTACCGATTTTCCCACTACCGCGTATTTCCACCGATGGGTTCGCAGGCCCCGCGCAACCTCATCCTCGCTCGTCTGGAAAAACAACTCGTTGTGCTCTCGCGCCGTCGACTGGTTCTTTCCATTTGAAAGACGACCATTCATCTTATCACTTACTATGGGAACCAGCGAGCTCCCTTCCATCGTTTCGGGAACCTCAATTCCACACGAGTCCAACAATGTTGGCGCGATGTCGACGTTGTTCACGAGTTTCGAGACTCGTCCACCACCTTTGAACATCGGGCCGTTTATTGCCGTAGGGACCCGCAGGGAACTATCGTGTACGGAGCGTTTGTATTCGGCGTTCCTGGTCTTGAAATGGCACCCATGGTCCGAAGAAAACAGCACAATAGTATTTTCACTGAGGTTGAGGCTCTTCAATGCGTCGAGTAGCCGGCCGAAGGCTTCATCGAGTTTCCGCACCATGCCGTAATACCCCGGAAGATGCTGATAGCTCGTGCCCCCCAACGCGGCGAGATCCGGTGGTAATACCGCTGAGCGATATGGGATCTCATATCCGTCCGGCGCCGGGTGATTGTCGTGCTGGTTCTGATGATGCGGTTCGATATGAGAAAGGAACAGGAAAAACGGTTGGTCCTTCCAATCGGTGATCTTACGAATCGCGGCGTCGGTCAGCGCATCCACGCGATGTCCCGGTAAATACACTTCCTGATTATCATTGTCGTACACAGTGGTCGAGTACGGGAGAGAGTCGAACTCGAGCAGGTTCGAAGCCAGCCAGTACTGGTATCCCTGCCGCTCTTCCTGCGGAACAATACCCTGGGAGCCTTCATACAGGTGCCATTTGCCTATGTAGCCGGTATTGTATCCAGCATCCCGAAAAGACTTTGCCATTGTCCTGGCGTCTTTCTGCAAACTGATTCCGTTTCTATAAACCCCGGTCTGGGTAGGGTATTGGCCCGTCTGCATGCACGATCTTGCCGGCCCGCACACCGGTTGGCAAGTAAAGGAATAATGGACGTCCGTACCCTTCCGCGCAAACTCGTCGAAATTGGGTGTCAGCCCCATCGGATTACCGTGAACGCCCGTGGTGTCCCATCGCTGCTGATCGGTGAAAAACACGACCACGTTCGGCCTGTCTGTTGAATTTGGCATAATCTACTTCCTCGCACCTTTGTTATTTGATCGTGTATGCCACGGCGTTAAGAACGTGGCGTTTCAGGACTTGTACTTTGTTCTTTCACCGCTACCGCGTGGGCG
>CAYLPL010000273.1:0-2079 GCA_964385545.1 uncultured Clostridia bacterium
GCCCCCAATCGAGGTGGCGCCTGTTCGTATGGATCGACGCTAAAGCGGGGCGCGGCGTCCCCTCGATGCTCGATGGCAAAGCGCCCAACACCCTCGCGGCCCCGCGGCAGCTCACATGCGAATCTCCATCACGATGCAGTCGGAATCATCGCGGCGAAATCCGCGCCTCGCGAGGAAGCCCTCCAGTTCTTCATCTTCGGGTGGGAACATGCATTCCAGCCGCGCGGCGCCGAGGTCGCGCGCCTTCTGCAGGGCAAACAGCAACCAGATGTAGGGGTTACCCCCGGCGGCGGCGATGTGTAGGGCTGATTGCGGCATGAACCTGGCTCCAGCGACCACGGCCGTTCCCGTGTCCTCGTGCAAGTGGATCCTCCCCTTACGCGCCCAGTCCGCATAAAGGGTCTTGGTGGCGGCATAGAAGGTCCGGTTCATGACGAGGAAACCGTTCCACCTTTCTCCCAGGGGTGCCAGGATGTCGTGGGCCACCTCCTCGTCCGTCACCTTGACCAGCTTCGGGTCCACGGCCGGGATCCAAACGTCCTCCAGCGGCAGCCGATAACCGCGATAAGTGCCCACCTGCCGAAAGCCGAACTGTTCCGCCAGCCCCCGGCTTTTGGCATTGGTGATACCGGTGTACATCCTGATCGTGTCGATGTCTTTTTGTTCTGCCAGTTCGAAGAATCGCCGGTAGAAGCTCTTGCCTATGCCCATGCCTTGGTACGAGGGCAACACCCTGATCGACTCCAGCCAGGCGCTCCCGTCGGGAAGTACCGTGAACTTCCCGCACCCGACGACGCGGCCCTCCATCTCCGCCACTCCGAATTCACCTTCGGAATCGGAAAGGAAGTCTTCGAAAACATGCGAAAGATAACTCAGTTTCGGCGTCGCCTGCGATTCTACGTACGTCACCTGGCGTCGATCATCTGCAGTCGCCGGACGCAACACGATGTCTTTCGCCACGGGCTCACGCTCCTTTACGTTGGCAGGTCTTTACCCGAGCAGAGGTTAGCACCTTCGTTTCAAAGTTCGCCGCCGGGGGGAAGTACCCTTTGAGGTATGCCCGGGCCCGTCTGCGAAGGCGGGTATGGAGAATAGGTTTGGGGGATGGGGATATGATGCGATACCTGTCGGCGATAGTTTTGGTCGCTATCCTGTCGTTTGTTGTCCTGGGATGCGGGGAAGATGCCGCCACCGGGGACCGCGCCGAAGAAGAGGGCAAGGGTCCGGTGACCGTCGCCTCGATGATAGACGCCGAAGGGGCTATACTGGGCCAGATGATGGTAATAATGCTCGAGCAGGACGGTTTCGAGGTGGAAGACGAGACGGAGTTCGGCACCCCCGATACACTGCGCGGGGCTCTCACCAGCGGCGAGGTGGACCTGGTCCTCGACTACACCGGTTCTGGCCAGTACTATCACGACGTCGAAGACACCGACCCTTGGTCCGATGCCGAGGCCGGATATCGGCTGACCAGGGAGCTGGACGCCGAGGAAAATGACATCCACTGGCTCACCCCGGCACCGGCCAACAATACCGAGATGTTGGCGGTACGGCGCGATTTCGCCGAGGAACACGACATCCGGAACATGTACGACTTCGCCGAATATGTCAACTCCGGCGGCGAGGTTAAGCTCATCTGCTCAGCCTCCTTTGCGGAGAACGTCAAGGGACTCCTGGGCTACGAAGAAGCCTACGGATTCAGCCTCGCCGGCGACCAGGTTATCCAGCTTTCCGCCGGAAACACGGCCGAGATGCTCAAGGCCCTGGTCGAGGGAACCAACGGCGTCAACGTGTCGCTGGTGTACGGAACCGACGGCGCCCTGGAACAGATGGATCTCGTGGTCATAGAGGACGCCGAGAGCGTACCCCCGGTTTATCTGCCCACCCCGGTACTGCGCGGTGAACTGCACGAACAGTACCCCGAGATAGCGGAGATCCTCGCCCCCGTTTTTGAGACCCTCACCCTCGAGACCCTTCATGATCTCAATGCCCACGTGGCCCACGAAGGTCGTGCCGCCTAGGGCGTGGCCCGCGAGTACCTGGACGAAAACGGATTCATAGAGAACTAGTGGGGAGAAT
>CAYLPL010000274.1:0-2076 GCA_964385545.1 uncultured Clostridia bacterium
GCCGACCGTCGGAAATTGCCTTTATCATTGGATCGGGAGGTCCTCGAAAATCGAGCGTCCGACACTTCCCACCGAAGGAGAGTGAAAATCCCGGCCGTGGCCGGGATACCATCGTGAACGTAAGAGTAAGATTCGCACCAAGTCCGACCGGTTACATGCACGTGGGTAACGTGCGCACCGCCCTTTTCAACTGGCTTTTTGCCAGGGGCAAAGACGGTGTGTTCATTCTCCGCGTGGAGGATACCGACCAGCAAAGACATGTCGAGGAAGCCGTAAACATCATAACCGAGGGATTGTCCTGGATCGGCATCGACTGGGACGAAGGTCCCAATATCGGGGGGCCATACGGACCCTACTTTCAAAGCGAACGCCTGGACCTCTATCGGAAACACGCCGACAGGCTCCTGGCATCCGGTCACGCCTACTTGTGCCATTGTGAGGCCGAGGGGGCGCCCGAGGGAACCGAATGCCGCTGCTCGGAGCGCGCGGACGAAGGAGACAGGCTAGAGCCCGGTTTGGCGGTCAGATTGGCCAACCCCGGAGGCCGCTCCGAATTCGACGACATCGTCGGAGGCAAGCATGTGTTCGAAAACGAGCAGTTCGGAGATTACATCCTGGTCAAATCGGACGGTACTCCAACGTACAATTTCGCGAACGTAATTGACGACAACGCTATGCGGATTACCCACGTGATCCGCGGGGATGATCACGTATCCAATACCCCGAAGCAGCTCATGCTATATGACGCTTTCAAATACCAACCTCCGGCCTTCGCGCATCTTCCCCAGATTCTCGGACCGGATGGCTCACGCCTGAGTAAGCGTCACGGGGCCGCCTCGCTCACCGAGTACCGGGATCAGGGTTTTCTGCCCGAGGCTTTCATGAACTACCTGGCACTTTTGGGCTGGTCTCCCGACGGCGAGCGGGAACACATGCCGCCGGATGAGTTGATCGAGAACTTTCGCCTGAAGGATGTCCGCAAAAGCCCGGCCCAATTCAACATGGAAAAGCTCGTTCACCTGAATTCCCTCTACATTCAGGACCTCGATATCGCCGGTCGTCGCCGCCTCGCCCTCGATTCCCTGGTAAGGGAGGGCATCTTGGATCGTTCCGAGGCACGGGATCCGCAGATGGTCGAATTCGTGGATGAAATCGTCGAGGCTTTGGGCAACAGGTTCCGCTACGGCAAACAAATCGTCGAGTACGGCGCTCATTTTTTCGCCGAACAGGTGGAGATTCCCGCCGAGTTGGCCTCGTATTTCGCCGACTCCGACGTACGACGGGCTTTACAGCTTACCGCGGAACGGCTTTTGGCACTAAAACGGTGGAGCGATGAGGATATCGAAGAGGTAGTCCGGACCACGGCATCGGAATGCGAAATCAAGGCGGCCCCGCTCATCCACGCCATTCGCGTGGCGCTGTCCGGGATGACCGTGGGCCCGAGCCTCTTCGCCCTGGTAAGGCTCGTGGGCCCGCAAAGGGCGCCAGCGCGCATATGCCGCGCCCTGGAAACCTTTCCCGCTGCCGAAGTCACCGAGGAGTAGGGCCCGGACCTCTGCTCAACGCAGGAAGGTTCCGAGGATAGCCTCGTACCCGAGATGCGCTTCGTACAGTTGCTCTACATCTATGTATTCGTCATCCACGTGGGCCATCGTCTCCCGCGACGGACCATAACCGAAAGTCGGGATTCGGGCGACGCCGGCCCAGTGCGCCGCGTTGGTGCAAAAGGAATAGATGCCACTACCTCGATATAGACCTCGGGCCTCCAGACCCCGTCGCATGGCGTCGAGGTCCGGATGATCCTCTGGGTACAACCAGGCCGGGAAGAAACGCTCGGCGACTACCCTCTTCCCGGTCCACATCGTAGCCTCCCCCGTGACGAACTTCGCGTCGACGCCGTCCAAATGCGAGACGGCGTCGACGAATTGTCGCAACACTCCATCTCGAGATTCGCCCACCAGGAGACGACGATCGTAGGTGGCCCGGCAATAATTGGGTATCACGGAAGCACCGGGATACGGAGTCGATCTGATGTCGGTCAGCTCGGCTATTGCCCGGCCCAGATCGGGGTGAGTG
>CAYLPL010000275.1:0-2072 GCA_964385545.1 uncultured Clostridia bacterium
GATTGCAGTGAAAAGAAACGATGGCGGAATGTCCTACAAAGAGGCCGGGGTCGAGGTAGACAAGGCGGACAACATGGTTCGGAAGATGGAAGATATCTTGCGTCGCAGTTGGACGGACGAAGTGCGCGGGGAGTTTGGAGGATTTGCCGCGGCCTTCGCACCGCGCTGGAAGAACTACCGTGATCCACAGCTGATAGCCTGCACCGACGGGGTTGGTACCAAGCTTAGACTTCTCGCAGAAACGGAGCGCTTCCGCGAGGCGGGCAGAGATTGTGCCGCCATGGTTCTTAATGATCTCCTGGCGGTGGGGGCCCATCCGCTGTTCTTTTTGGATTACATCGCGGCGGATCGACTCCAGGAAAGCCATGTTCTCGGGATCGTCCGGGGACTAACTGAGGCCTGCGCCGAGGCGGGCTGTGCTCTCATAGGAGGTGAAACCGCCGAGATGCCCGGATACTATCACCCGGGTGACTACGAGGTGGTCGGCTTTGCCGTGGGAATGGTCGAAGGCGATCCCGGCGAAAGACGGCGGATCCGTGACGGCGATGTCCTGATCGGGATTCCATCCACCGGTCCCCACAGTAACGGGTTTTCTTTGATACGGCGCATCCTTGAGAAGTCCCCTTGGAGTCTAGATAGTAACTTCGCCGAGATAGAGGGGGAGCTGGGCGAGCGTCTATTGACGCCCACACCGATCTACGCTCCCGTCGTCCTACCGCTTTTCGAATCTGGTCTGGTAAAGGCGGCGGCACACATAACCGGGGGCGGCATTTTAGGTAACCTCCCGCGGATAATGCCTAAGGGTCTCACGGCATCGGTCGATTGGTCTTCTTGGACGCGTCCGGGGATCTTTGATCTCCTGGCCCGGGCGGGCGAAGTGGCCGAAGAGGAGATGCGCCGCACGTTCAACCTCGGAGTCGGCATGATCCTCGTGGTAGCGCCACAAGACGTGGATCCAGTCATCGAGGCTACCCACGAAGGTGGTTACCAGGGTTGGATCATGGGGCATGTCGAGCGCATCGCAGAGGAAGGTTGATTGTGGTGGCAGAACACCGGCATCGTCTAGCGGTTTTCGCGTCGGGACGAGGAAGCAATCTGGAGTCTATCCTGGCCGCGGCCGAAGCCGGACGGTTGGGTATGGACGTGGCCCTCGTGGTTTCTGACAACCCGCGAGCCCGCGCCCTCAGCTTGGCCCGTCGCGCGGGCATAGAGGCGCAGGTTGTTGAGTACGATCGACAAAAAGGACGCGATGCATTCGGGAGATGTCTTTTGGAATTGTGCCGGGACAGGGAGATCACCGTGGTAGCGCTTGCGGGTTTCATGAGGATTCTACCGCAGAGCTTTCTCGACGGGTTTCCCGATCGCGTATTCAACATCCATCCAGCCCTGCTCCCCTCCTTCCCCGGCTTGCATGCGCAGGCCCAGGCGCTGGAGTACGGCGTGAGGGTGAGCGGTTGTACCGTCCACCTGGTCGATTCGGGCGTCGACACCGGACCGATCGTTTTGCAGGCGGCCGTGCCCGTCTACGAAGATGATGACGAGGACTCCCTCTCGGCGCGAATACTGCGGAGGGAGCACCTTTTGTATCCCAGGGCCTTGGCCCTGTTTTCTCGGGATCGGCTTCGGGTTGAAGGTAGAAGGGTGCGGATAACAAGTGACGAGTAGGACTGTCTTGATGAGTTGTTGGGACAAAACGGGCCTTGCCGAGCTGGCACGATCCCTCGCCGATTCTGATTGGGAAATCGTCTCCACCGGTGGGACCGCGAGGCATCTCCTGGATGCAGGGGTCGCGGTTACACCGGTGGAGGAGGTCACCGGCTACCCATCCCTGCTGCAGGGGCGGGTTAAGACTTTGCACCCGGCCCTTCATGCGGGCATTTTGGCCCGCAGAAACCGTAAGCGAGATATGGAAGAACTGCAAAACTCCGGGTTCCGGCCCATAGACCTGGTTGTGGCCAATCTATATCCCTTTGAAAAGGTCAGCTTTGCCGGAGCGGACATGGATGAAGTTTTGGAGAACATCGATATCGGGGGTGTTACCCTGCTTCGGGCCGCGGCGAAGAATTGGTCCT
>CAYLPL010000276.1:0-2068 GCA_964385545.1 uncultured Clostridia bacterium
TTCAAGACCAGGTATGTGTTCGAAATGCTTCGTATTTCCCGTAACCAGAACGCAACCGTTTGCCAGCGCTGTGGCGGCTATCTGGAGGTCAAAAGGCGCAATCGGGAACCCCTCTCTTTCGCGCTCCGAGCGAACCCGTCCGGCAATTCGCGCCGTCGTCTCATCAAGACCGAGCACCCTGACTCGCGGCAGCACCATCCGATCCAGGAAATCCAGGTACTTCTTCGGGTTTGCGCTCCGGTAGGCGCCATAGCTTATTTCAAGAATGGTTACCGTCGAGATGAACTGATCCGAGGTTGGTACCGCGGCGATCCGTTCCACAAGAAACGCCGGTGGCGATGGCTTCAGCAACGTAGAGATCGTATCCGTGTCAAAGAGATACTTCACGGTATCCATCCGCCTGCCGCGATTCGTACGCGCGATCGATGGTTGAGGCAATCTCCGGAAAATCGGTCCATGTTCCGGCAAGCGAAAAAAGCCCTCCGGCGCCGCGTTGCCCCTCGTCCACATACGGAACGATGGACACCAACGGACGATTCCGGCGCGTCACCACAATGGTCTTCCTGTTGACCGTGCTTTCACGGAGTATTTCAGATAGATGTGCTTTGAACTCAGCCACCGAGATATAGATATCGGCCATAACGCACCTCCGGAACAATTATAGTCATCATGACCATGATATGGTCAATTACGACCGGAGTGCAACCATTCAGCATGAGTATCTACCGAATACAGGGATAGCCCACGACGTTCCATGTCGCCACCCTCCAGCTATCCTGGGAACATGCCACAGCACCGGAAACACTATCCCCACCCCGCCCGTACCCATCAGAGGCTCTCGACCGGCCTTGAAACGGTTGATGCACAGTGGAAGGCGTACCACCGCTACGCCTTCCGCATCTGTGCGGAACATCTCTCCCCCTCGGATGATCTTGTCCAGTTCGCCCTGACCATCGCCGAGCCCGGAGAGCTCACCGGCCTGATCGGGCATATCCTCGACCGGAAAGAAGCGCTTGGCCTGCGCCCCGACGCGATCGAAGACCTCACATCGGCGGCGGGCGCGTCCGGGTCCACGCAGCCCGCCGAACGCCTCCTCCCCCAGCGCCTTCAGCAGGTCTGCTTCCGCGTTGTCCGGCACAACGAGGTTCTCCACCCCACCGTTGTGGACTACATCGTTGACGCCCTGGACGCCGCGTCCACCGACGCTCCCGTGACGTGTCCCCCCTTCCCGGAAATCGTCACCGAGATCGCCGACCTCTTCGGTCCCACCGACGAGCACATACGCATCGTTATCGCTCTCTTTGCCCTGGAAGATATCGAACCGATCGGCAACATGATGCGCCAGGCAACCCACCGCACCCAGATGAAGATCCTCGCTGAAGTTGCCGCCACCGATCTGACCACCTTCGTACGGGAGACCGCCCCGGGGTCCGCCCTCGAGCGCCTCGGCCTTGTCACCTTCCGGGGAGGCCGCGACGAGATCGCCGACATGAACGTCAGCCGCCCCCTCCTCTTCGCCCTGCGGTCCAACACCCTGGATGACCTCCGGGCGGGCCTCTTCGACGACACGCCGAACCCGCAGTTCCAGCTCGAGGAGTTCTCCCTCCCCACCGATGAGATGCGCACCTGCGCCGCTGCGATCCGGGGAGGCCATCCGCTCCTCATCGCCGGGGAGCCGGGGATCGGCAAGACCGAGTTCGCCCGTACCCTCATCACCGCCCTCGGCCGTCGCGCGCACACCCTCGCCGCCACCAACCGCCACTCCGAACAGATCCGTGGTCCCCGCGGGTCCGACGCGGAGGGCGGCCGCTTCAGCGCGATCCGCATGGCCGTCAATATCCTCTCTCCCGCCACCGACGTCCTCATCATCGATGAAGCGGACCTGCTCCTTCAGAGTGCATCCGGCTTCTTCGCGCTTTTCGGGGGCAACCCCGGAGGCGGCAGCTACGACAAGGCGGTCCTCAACGACCTTCTGGAGCACCTGCCGGTTCCTACCGTGTGGATCACCAATGACCACCGTATGATCCCCTCCTCCGCGATGCGCCGGTTCGGCCACGTCTATGCCTTC
>CAYLPL010000277.1:0-2037 GCA_964385545.1 uncultured Clostridia bacterium
TACCTGGAGCCGGACCACTATGTGCACGGCATGATCGAGGAGTCGGGTCCGGCGCCCAACATAATGTCGCCTAGATCCACGGTGAAGCTACACGTGCGCGCTCCCACCAACCAGAAACTGGAGGCACTGTTGCAGAAGGTGCTCCGTTGCGGGGAGGCGGTGACGGGTGCCGGGGTGGGGTTCGACTACTACATGCCCCGTTACAGGGAAGTGGTGAACAATCCCACCCTGGCGGCTCTTTTGGAGGAGAACCTGCGGCGGCTCGGGCGCGATCCCGAGCCGATGCCGCCCAGACCGCGGGCGTCGACGGATATGGGCAACGTCAGCCAGGAGGTGCCCGGGGTGCACGCCTACATCTCCCTGGGACCCGAGGAGAGGGTGGGCAACACCCACAGTCCCGACTTCTCGCCGTCCACGGAGACCGAGGCCGGCGAGAGGGCATTGCTGGATGCCGCCTCGGCTTTGGCCATGACGACGGCGGATCTCTTCGCGGATCCCGACCTGGTGCGTCGCGCCAACGAGGAGTTTCGCGCCTGGAGGGAAGGCGTCGAAAGATAGTTTCCTCCCGACCGCCTGGCGGGGGGGATATCGGATGAGGCGTGGTGAGAAGGAGTCCCGGGGCCGGTAAACCGGCCCCGGGAATTTGCCTTTGGGGATGGGTTCAGGGAACCAGCGGAGGCACGATGCCGGCCATTATGAGGGCGCCGTGGTTGAAGATGGTGAAGGTGTACGCCGCCAGGACGATCCACACCACGGCGAGCCCGATGACCTTAACCCGCCGGCGCATCCTCCAAAGCTGCCATAGCAGCAGGGGTATGAGCACCAGCTTGACCAGGGTGAAGGCCGGGGTATCCACGATGGCCCGCATCAGGGGATTGGCCTCGCGCAGGCCGGCTGCCAGGGCGTTGAGGGTCAGGAAATAATCGAGGATGTTGAGCGTACACAGCAATGCCAACATGGTGGCGAGCAGACGAAGCCTCTGGAGACCGGTCACGGGTGAATATCCTCCCTGTCACTCTCGGTTGATGGTCCGGGATAGCGCGGTGGCCAGTGTGGCGATTCACCGATAGATTATCCTTCGAGACGTGGGCGCGAAAGTCCTTCGAACACAGAGGATTGGCGGAAAATCGTCATTATGCGTCCTAATATGGGACATTATGACGATTTCAGTAATCACTCGATGGTGTTGCTGCGGTGCGGATACGGTATCTCTCCCCGCTTTCTTCTTTAGTGTCGGGAGGCTTTTGGCAGCGAGGGGATAATTATGGCAGTAGAGATGTGCCATTATGAAGGCCGGGCGAGTTTACCGGGAGATAGTGGAGGAGGCGGTGTCTAGATTATGAGGAATGATCCATATGTGCGGGGCGTTTTCGGTGCGGGCGGTAATCCCTTTTTGGAAAAGAGTGTCGTGGTGGGCAGACTGGTGGCCAGGCTGGGAGGCTTCTCCGAGGATAGGAACCTATCGCTGATCCCCCAGGCTTCGCGGGTCCTAAACCAGGGGGAGATACATGAGCTAATATGTACTACAGAAAGGGCGGGACCGGGCGACCGCGTGGCGTCCGTGGGGTATTTCGGGTTCTTCGAGGTGGAAATCGGCGGGGTGGCCCTGTCGGGGGATACGGTGAAGGTGGGAGGGTTTTCCGGGGAGCTGGTGGGTTTCGACGAGACCCATGCACCCAACCACTGCAACCTGGTGGTGCGTTGTTCCCAGCCCGTCGACGGAACGAAGATCGTGCTGGATTCCGAGGTTGAGATAGGCGGCATGACGGTTTGAAGAGCCAGGAGAATTCGGCCTCGTGGTGCGGCTTATGACCGGGTATGTTCTTCTGTGCGGGAGGGATTACCCGTGTTTCGACGGACCGGTGACAGGTTGATCGGATTGCTGCTCGCCATATTGCTCATCCTCTCCCTCGGAGTCGTTCGAGGTTGTTACGGGTGGCCCTAGACCATCTTCTGCAGGTTGGGGATCCTGGCGGGATTTTGGCGTGACTACTCGCTCGGGGAACTTCATCCGAAGAAGGGCTTTGAACCGCCGCT
>CAYLPL010000278.1:0-2027 GCA_964385545.1 uncultured Clostridia bacterium
GAGACCATCGGCTCTACTCCTGCTGCGCGGATCGCTCCGGGCAAGAACTTCCGCGGTATTTCACTCGCCGCCGAAAGCACCCCCACTGCGGACGAAAATGCCTGGCTCACTGGAGCATGGTGGCACTTATGTCCTCTTGGGACACGTGAGTTGGTCGATGCTACTGGGCTGGATTGGAGGGGGAACAGATGAACCGAGGCCCGACGACGATGGGACAGCCGCACGGATCCCTAGTTTAACGGGCAAGGGGTGAACGGAAAGGCTAGATCTTCTTGGGATGAAATGACCATCTCGCGATTACCCTGGCTGAAAACGTCATCTCCACTCGACGTTCAATCGAAATCGCTTATCATCTCGCGTTCGAGCGAATTCAGAAACTGCTGGTCATCCGTGAAACGACGGACTTGACCCATGGTGGTTTCGATGGTGCGCTTTCTTTGCTCGCGGTCCACGCGAAAGGTCTCGGCGGCGCGTAGGAAGTCGCAAAACTCCAGGTAATCGGCGCGACGATCGAAAGCCATCCTCTTGGATCTGAGTACCAGCTCCTCGAGTTCTGCGCAGGAGAAATGGCGAGTCTTGGGGACAATTTCCTCGCGCAAAAACTCCTGCAATTCCTCCTTTCCCACCGCCAGGGGTACCGATTTACCCACGCCACCGGAAACCAGTCCCAGGTGCACGGACATGACCTCGACGCGAGCCTCGTCGCCGGGATAGAGAAATGGGATCTTGTAATCGAAGCGGCCGGTGCGCAAAAAGGCCTCGTCGAGCTGATCTGGGACGTTGGTCGTCCCCACTATGATGGCCTGCCGGTCAGGCTCTCCCAACCACTCGAGAAACTGAGAGAAAACCCGCTTGCTCTCCTCCCCGGCGGAATCGCCAAATCCCCCGCTGCGCTTGCCGAAGCGATCTATCTCGTCCACGAACACGATGGCCGGGGACATCTTCTCCGCCATCTGTATGGCGCCCTTCATCCGCTGGCCGGACTCACCGAACCACTTGGAATAGATATTCTCGGTCAGCAGATTGATAAAGGGTAGCTGTATTTCCGTCGCCAGCGCGTTGGCGAAGAGACTCTTGCCCGTACCCGGAGGGCCGAAGAACAGGATCCCCTTGGGGAGCGGCAGGGAAAACCGCGCCGCCCGCTCACTCTCCTCCAAAACATTAATGATGTACTTCCTGACGAAATCCTTTATGGAATCGTACCCGCCGATATCCCTGAAGCTGTAATGGGGATCACGGATTTCCAAGGTCCCCGACTTCTTCACCAGCTCGGATTTCAATCCCTTGACGCGCGAGACGTTGAAACGATGCTCGGAGAAGTACGATTCCAGCATGATGCTTTCCAGCTGGTGCAAATTCAGGCCCGCGGTGGCCAGCACCAGCTCGGCAAGGCGCTGTCGCGGGAGCTCCACTTCCAGCTCCCGCCCGATGGTACCTATGATGTGGCGCCTCTCTTCTTCGCTGGCGGGTTCCACATCCAAGATGACCACCAGTTCCCGGGTAAACGAATCCAAAAGCGAGGTGGCGTCCGCCGTCTGCAGGAAGATGGTCGATCCCTGGGTTATCAGCTCCGTATCCGTCGCCCAAGAACGAAGCGCCGACTGAAGACCTGTCTCCCATTCCCGGTTCTCCGCGAGGTTTTGGATTATGAAGAGGGTCTTTCGACCTCGCAACATCTCGTCGACTTCCTTCAGCACGGCCTTGACCTGGGCGAACTGCTGTCCCCCGTTGGCAGAGCCCGCGCCCGGCGCCATCCTCCGACCTAGCGGGGTGGCCGGTGTGCCCTTTCGGTAGGGCTCGGCCACCAGCTGGCCCTCGCGGTAGGAGATCTCGGCGAGACCTCGCCACTGATCGAAAACCATCACCGATTCGTAATCGCGACAGCTGGGATCGGTCAGGACGTACTGCTTGAGCTGTTCCAATCGCTTGGGATCCGTCGTTTCGAAAAGTATGACGGGCGAATAGTTGCTCCGACGCTTCAGGAGCCCCTCCCCTATCCACCCGTCGTCCAAGCCTGGCATTTCGGG
>CAYLPL010000279.1:0-2024 GCA_964385545.1 uncultured Clostridia bacterium
GGCGATGGCCCCGGCCGGACATACCTCGAGACATGCGCGACAATCGCCGCAGCCCTGCTTGAGCGGCTGATCCACTGACAGAGGCATATCGGTAAGTACCGTGCCAAGCCTGACCCTTGCCCCGTATTCGGGCGTTACCAGGAGATTGTTGCGGCCAATCCATCCAAGACCTGCCTGTGATGCCACGTGTTTATGTGAGATGTGGGCCAGCTGATTCTCCCAGTCTATGACCTGACTGGCCGGCACTGGAAGCGCTTCATATCCATCTTTCTGGATAGCGGCGGTCAGTTTCAGTGTCAGGTCATCCAGGAGTAGGTTGACCCGGCGGTAGTGGAAATAATACAGATGCGTCGGTCGTTCCTGAACGTCTTCAAGAACGGAATCGGAAAGATGATATCCCACTGATATCGCGCGCTGCAGGCCCTCAAGTGCCTCCGGAGCGATAGAATTGATACTGCTACGGAGGGGAGAAAGTTCGGCCACGCCAAAGAGTGATGCTCCCTCAGCAAAACTGAGCTCATGGAGTTTTCTGTAGTTGTGGTCTTCTGTGACGGGCATGTTTATTCTCCTGGGAGATCGCGAGAACGAATCAGACGCAGGGCGTGTAGAATTGATCGACTGGATATGGTAAATTGGAGGGTCGAACAGGTCAAATACGGTTTCTGAAGGGAGACGCAAGATGGATCCATATCAGCATAATCCAAACAGACGAGTGACGGAAGAGGAGCTTCGTGGATACGCCGCGCAGAAACACGAGATAACGCTTGTGAATGGGCTGGAGAATGTATTGGAGAGAGGAGGTGCCATTCATAACGGGGATCGTGTTGCGGGATTTATGGAGACACATGATGTGCAGGAGTGGGTTCTGCCGTTATCGGCCTCCGATCCGCTGGTATGGGAAACCGGGCGGATACCGGATACTCCGGAGAAGAGCGTCGGTTTTGTTGTGTCGATGGGATTTGGTAACGGAAATCAGCTTCCTCAGCCATCGGGGCAGTGGGATGTATGGGTGAATGAACGAGAGGTCTGCTCCATCCGTGTCGTGAAACATTCACAGGCATGGGACGAAGGCAATAGAGGAATCTTCTTTACGGCCAACAGAATAGAAGCTGCGGAGCCAGGGGGCGGCCTTACGTTGAGTTCGGTGATTCGCGATGAAAGCTTTGCCGCGTTCGGGCCGGCGATCATTGACGTTCCCACCGCATGGCTGCAGACCGGGGAATCCGCCGAGGTCCGCGTGGAGCCATGCTGTCATGTGGCGTCGGACCGGTGGTTCCAGCTGGCATCTGCACCGAGTATTATCCATCAGGCCGATATTTATCGGGTTCTCGATCTCCGAAAAAACGGACGGCTCCGGAAGTCGTCGGGGAAAGATGTTTATTTCGGTGATATACACACTCATTCAGGCGATGTGCCGGGCAAGAGCCAGAACGAGGGCTGTGGTCAGGGAAGCCGGGAGGAGAACTACGAATACGCGCGGGGACCCGGGGGGTTGGATTTCTATGCCCTGACGGATCATGAGTGGCAGATCGATCAGGATCGGATCCAGCAGTATCTGGATCAGGCCAGTGATTACAGCGGGGATGACTTTGCATGTCTGCCGGCTTTTGAACATACCAATCTCGTCTATGGACACCGGAATATATATTTTCGAGGTCCGGGCGGTACGGTTGTCAATGCCCGGCGCGGCTGGGGTCGGCCTTCAGCAAATCCGGACGAGGCGCTGACGCCCGATGAGCTGTGGTCTGAGCTGGACGAGACCGGCGTTCCCTATCTTTCGGTGCCACATCACCCTTCGGCTGCGTCTCACCCGTTTAACTGGGACCACTATCACCCCGCCCATGATCGCCTGGTGGAAGTGTACTCCTGCTGGGGTTCCAGCGAGTATTATGGGGACACGCCAAGGGGGGTGTCGGACCGATATCGCTCCCTTGGCGTCCGTGACGCCCTGAACCGAGGTTTTCACGTTGGGATTGTTGCATCCGCGGACGGGCATGACGGCCATCCGGGCAACGCGCAGAGTC
>CAYLPL010000280.1:0-2014 GCA_964385545.1 uncultured Clostridia bacterium
GCCGGGCGGAGAGTTGTGGTCCTCGCCGTGGATCCGAGTTCCCCCTTCAGCGGCGGCGCCCTCCTGGGGGATCGCGTTCGTATGACTCGTCACGGTGCCGACGACGGCGTCTTCATCCGGTCGATGGCGACCCGAGGCCACGGCGGAGGGCTCTCCGCTGCGTCTCTCGAGACGGTGACGGTCCTGACCGCCGCGGGGTTCGAGGATATCTTCGTCGAGTCTGTAGGAGTGGGGCAGTCGGAGGTGGGGATCCTCTCCCTCGCCGATCTGGTGCTCCTTGTGATGAACCCCGGTGCCGGCGACGAGATCCAGGCCCTCAAGGCGGGGGTGATGGAGATCGGAGATATCTATGTGATCAACAAATGCGATTATCCCGGGGTGGAGAAACTCGAACGCGAGCTTGCGGAAGTGGTTCGGGAGCATCCACGAAGTTCGATCCCTCCGGAGATCCGGCGTACCGTGGCGGTGACCGGTGACGGTGTTTCGGAGTTATACGGGAAGATAGGTACGCACCTTGCGAAACTGGAAGATGCCGGGGAACTCCTTGAACGGCGGCAGCGGCGGATCGGTGACGCTCTGGTGGAGACCGCGTCGGGCCTCTTTCGCCGATGGATCCGGGAGCGGGGGATCGTTGACCCCCGGGAAGGGGTTCCCTTCGCGGTAATCCGCCGTCGCCTGGCGGAGGTTCTCGAAAAGATCGACACCGAATATGGAGGACACCATGATCGAACTGATTGACCACATCGGCATCGCGGTACGCTCCCTGGAAGAGCGCATACCGTTCTATCGCGACATCCTTGGACTGGGCGAGCCGGAACTAGAGACGGTAGGCGACCAGAAGGTGCGGACGGCGATCTTTGTTGCCGGGGAGGGTCGGCTGGAGCTTCTTGAAGCAACCGATCCGGAAAGCCCTATCGCGAAATACATCGAAAAGAACGGCGAGGGGATCCATCACATCGCCCTGCGTACGTCGGATCTGAAAGACGCGATCGCCGGTGTACTGGACGCGGAGCTGCGGATGATCGACGAGAAGCCTCGGGCGGGTGCCGGTGGTGCCGAGATCGCCTTCGTCCATCCCAAATCCACCGGCGGGGTGCTCCTGGAGTTCTGCCGGCGGTAGCGCCGCCGGGCATGTAACACTATCAAGAATACTTTTTGACACCTTCCGTCGGCGGCCTTACAATAGGACCAAATATCAAAAAGGATACTCCTGTGTACAAAACGGTAACGGCTGGTTGGGTTGTGCTTTTCGTTCTTCTGGTCGGGGCAGGGCTGTCGGCCCAGGTTTTTCCGGAAGAAGAGGTTCTCACAGAAGTCTTCACCACCGACGGTTCCATGCTCCGGGGGCGTGTTATCGAGGACGGGAACGACCGTCTCGTCCTTGAGGTATACGGCGGCAGCACCTTTGTTATCCATCCTGATAATATTGAGCGGATGCGCGAGGTCCGCAACCCCGACTTCGGCGCAGAACCGGAAACTCTCACTCTGGATCCGCTGGATCTGGCGGCGCTGATCGCCGAGGCGGAAGAACCGGCTGTTACGGACGATGCGCCGCCGGCGGATGCCGATGCCCTGACCTATCGCGCCTACCAGTGGCGTCGTTGGGATGTCGGCCGGGAGTGGTCCGCGTCGGTGGGGGTGTATTCGGGCATGGAGGGGCGGCCGCGAGAGGAGGTGAATTCTCTTGTGTTCGGGTCCAGGGCTCGTTTTGACTGGGGAGAGCGGCACAGTGCTTTTGGCGGATACGAGTTGGCTATGGCCTGGGTGTTCTTTGGTGGTGACTCTCCCTATCGGTTTCGGGAAGAACACATCGGTCTTTCTCTGGAAAACGTTGCGATAGAGTCCCGTCGTTTCTTTCTCGGATACGGTCGTCGATATAGTCCGCTCAATTCTCTGACGTTCATTCCCGGTGTACGGTTGGGGCTTGAACAGGAGGGCCGCGTTGCCACCGCGATAGACGACGGTGATCGTGAGTTTACCTACGACCAGGGCGGAGCAATAGAAAACCCGGACC
>CAYLPL010000281.1:0-1999 GCA_964385545.1 uncultured Clostridia bacterium
AGTAGCTGAGTGTGACGAGGTAGGCGGTGCCGTCAGTCTGGATTAAATGCCCGTCGGGAAGGTATGCAAGTCCCGTTGGACTGTAGTCGTGGAGGTCAAAGGCGGTTGTGGGCTTCCCTTCCGAGACGACCGATAAGACGCTCACGCCTCCTGCCTCGCCATAAGAGATCGCCAGGAGAAACTCGCTTGTTCCCACCCTCGCGTACCTCAGGGCATAGGTCTCCTGCATATACATGTCGGCCTCGCCTAGAAGGGTGTCCGTCTCGGTAAGCGTGCCGGCCGAGTCCAGGGTAAAGAGGGTTACCGCCTCGTCCGCACCGCTCGCGGGGGCGACGTAGACCTTGTTGTGCGCCTCGAAGATCTCGATTTGCCAAATCTCCCCCAAGGCAAGCTCCTCCGTGTCTTCAAGGCCACCGACGTACGAAAGCGTACCGCTCTCGCTGATAGTGAACACACCGAGGCCGTCGGTACCGAACGAGCCGGAAAGGAGGAAGTCGTTCCCCTCGACGGAGGCGGCCGCCACGGCCCAGACATCGATAAGATTGGTCGAATCGTCAAATAGGGAAGAAGCATGGGCAAGCGATCCGTCTGAAGCGATCTTCAGCACGCCCAAACCATCATCGGAATAACCGGGTACGAGCAGGTATTTGCTGCTGCCCGCCGACACGATATCGAGATAGCCGGGTCCGAGGATCGCGGTCTCGCCGGTATCGATAAACGTGTCGATAGCGGTAATCGTCCCCTCCGCATCGATCGACAACGAGGTAATGCCAGACTCATTGTAACCCGAAGCGAAAGCCAGGGGCGTGCCACCGTCCCGGGCAAATAGCATGGAGTAGAGCCCGGAGAGCGTGGTTTCCTCCGTATCAGCGAGATCCGAGAGGTAGGTCAGCTTTCCCTGAAGTTCGACGACCTGGTCATCATCTTGGGTATCCCCGTCGCCAGCGTCGCCTCCGGCGTCATCTTCGTCGGAGCCGGCGGGATTGGGACAGCCCGTAACCACCAGGCTAAGCCCGGCTATCAGCGTAACGATAAGAATCGCCCGTAGCTTCTCCATATGACACCAACCTCCTCTCACCCCGAAAGAGAGTTGGCTAAAGTATAAGCGAAGAGCTCGGCGAAATCATTATAACTTTAGTAATAAACACCGCCGCCGAGTTTCCGTTCTCAAACTCCATCACGTTCCCTGTAGCGTTTCTCGCGAAACGTCACATTCGACGTTGCACAGGTAGGTGCTACGCTCGGCAGATGGTCGATTTGTTCACTCGAGAGGTGGCCGCGTAACGGGAATTTTGTTCGAATTGTACTATTTGGGCAACTCCCGAAAGCATTGGTGACGAATATGGCATAGGAACCGGCTGAAGACGGGACATGGCGTACGACATTATTTCGTTGCGATTCTTGCGAGTGTGTTCTTCATGACAACCACTGATGTGTAACGGGGAATTGTTCGGGTTCTCGGGATCATAGCCGTCGCGGTACTTATCGTCGCCTGTGCCGATGTGGGCGCGGGGGATGAGGGCGAGGAATCCGAAGTGGATGAGGCGTCGGGTGGCTTGCATTGCGCTATGTGGGTCCTTCAACGAGAAACGGGGGATCGTCCGGGCGGAGAGGACGCGTCGCCCTTCCCGTCCGGCTAAGTTGGCTCGCGGTCCATGGGATAAACCGGCGCGGAGCGTTTTCCGGCCGGCGTATGCGATCATCTATAGCCCGAGGAATACGATGGCGCCGCCGCACAGTAGGATCGAGAGTCCCGCCAGGGCGTGCGCGTAGCGTTGCATCCCCGGAAACCTGACCCGGGAGAAGCCGTAGTAGGCGACCATGACGGCGACCATCATGGTCCCGACCGTCGCGACGGAGAAGACGACCGCAACCGCCAAAACGGCGGCCAGATTGAACTCGGCGGCCGGATACATGATCAGCGGAATCAGCGGCTCGCACGGCCCCAGAACGAAGATCGTGAAGAGAACCCACGGCGTGATGTTCATGGCGCTCGCTT
>CAYLPL010000282.1:0-1998 GCA_964385545.1 uncultured Clostridia bacterium
GATGCCCACCCAAAAAACGGGCATAGAAACCCCTAGGAGTGCGATGGTCATGGAAGCCGTGTCAAACCAGGTATTCCTGTGCACCGCCGCGGCCACTCCCAACGGTATCCCCGCAGAAAGCGCTATGACGAGCGCTGCACCCCCGAGTTCCAACGTCGCTCCTATCTGGTTGCCGATCATCGTGATGACGGATCTCTTCGTAAAAAGGCTTCGGCCGAAGTCCCCCTGAACTGCGTTCTTGATGAAGTTTAGGTACTGAACGTGGAAAGGTTGATCTAACCCCATATCCCTTCTCATCCTGGCCAAATCCTCTGCAGAGGCTCCCGTTTCCGCCATCATCGAGGCCACAGCATCCCCGGGGAGGATGTAGAGGGCGGTAAACACCAGGAAAGTAACACCCAGTATCAGAGGGATGAGGATCAATACACGTCTAATAGCGTACGCCGTCACTCATCATCTCTCCTTCGTTCGGATTGGTCCGGAGTTTGCCCATAACCCGCGGCAAACTCCGGACCAAACTCAAGTGGTTCTTCAGACCACTACGTCGGACCGTCTACTCGCTAATCCAGGTTTCCTGGAAGTAAGGCGGTTCCACGGACATGGATTCCTTGCGGAAGCCCTCTATACCGGACCGAAGACCTACCACGTTCACCTGGTACACCGTGGGAATTATCATGGCCTCTTCGAGAATGTAGCGCTGGATCTCACCGTATTTCTCCAGTCTCTCGTCCCAACCCAGGGTAGCGTCAGCTTCTTCGAGCATGGAATCGAGGGTCGAATCTGGAGTGTGAGTGAAGTTCCATCCGTCGCCAATATTCTCGGAGTGGAACAAAGCACTGAGGAAGTTCTCGTTACAGATCCAAGTCAGGTGGCAAATGTCGTGTTCGCCTTGCTCACGAGCTTTCAGGAGCGCCGATCCGTCACTGAGCTCGATTTCGAGATCGACACCGGCCTTGCGATACTCGGACTGGACATACTCCATGATGCGCTGTGTCTGCTCACTAGAGAACCCCATGTACTTGATCTCGAGTTTTTCGCCATCTTTCATCCGAATGCCGTCGTCGTCCTTTTCGGTCCATCCCGCCTCGTCTAGCAGCTCGTTGGCCTTATCCATATCGAAGCCATACATATCGGATAGGTCGACGAAACTGGGGTTTGGCGGAGATAGGATGGATCCCTCGTGGGCCGGGGAAACGCCGAAGTAGCCGACCTCGGATATCATTTCGCCGTCGTTGAGATGCTGCAGAGCCTGACGCACCCGGATGTCGTCCAACGGGGGACGGCTGGCATTAACCACCAGCATAACGCCGGTACCGGGCAAAACATCCGTTCTCGTCTCGAAATTGTCGTCGGCCTTGAATTTCTCCACATCCTGGAACGGGAGGCGCATAGTACCGTCGATCTCACCCCGCTCCAAGGCGGTCGAGCGTGCCGTATCCTCGGGGATGAAGCGGTAGATGACTTCGTCGAGATATGCCGGGCCGTCATTATTCGAATCGGGATTGGGCCACGCGTAATCGGGATTCCGTTCTAAGACGACGCGGTCTCTTTCCTTCCACTCGACGAACTTGAAGGGCCCTGTTCCCACCGGCGCGATGATGTAATCCTCGTGGCCCTTCTCTTCGATGGCGGTGGGTGAATTCATCATACCCACGCGACCACACAAAGCCTCTCTGAATATCGCGTTGGAACTGGAAAACTCCACCTCGGCGACGAAGTCGTCGACCACGGTGGTCCCCTCGTAATCCGGCATGTCACCGGCGGCAGCGGCCGATTCCGTATCCGGATCGACGATGCGATCAAAATTATACTTAACCGCTTCGGCATCAAGACTTGTGCCGTCGTGGAAAGTGATGTCCTCCCGCAAAGTTATGGTGAACTTGGTATGATCTTCATTCGGTTCCACGGATTTCGCCAGCCAGGGAACCGGTTCTTGGGCATCCGGGTCCCAATACAACAGTGAATCGTAGATGTTGGCGAACATGGCGTAATCGTATC
>CAYLPL010000283.1:0-1975 GCA_964385545.1 uncultured Clostridia bacterium
AAAAATAAAGGAAAAAGAGGGGGTGCGGCAACAGACGGAGGCGGGGGGGGCGCGACAGCCCCTGGTGACCTAAATAATTAGGGCGTACGAGCGTTATGCGGAACAGGCGGAATGATCAGGGTAGCGCAACCCGGCTTGGACGATCCGGGAAGAGACGCGGATTCGATCTCGGTGCCTTTCTGAGTCGCTTCACAAAGGCACCTCTTCGAGAGAATTCGCCGATGCGCCGCTTGCTTTGGTCCCTCCTATTCGCCGCTTTGCTGGCGCTGCTGTTCGCGACCAGTGCCCTGCCCAATCGGCTAGACGTAACCGTGGGGGAACCGGCCCCGCACAATATTAAGGCTCCCAGGGAATTCGAGGACAGACCGGCGACGGAAAGACTTCGTGCCGAAGCCGAGGCGGAAGTTCCCGGGGTATACGAACAGGATCCCGCGGTGGGCGAGGACGTGCTGGCGCGACTCGAAGAAGTTTACGCTACTATACGTAGGATCCGTTCCGATCTGAGGGAAGTCGAAGAGGTTCCCATCGACGGGGAAAACATGAACGGAAATCTTGCCACGGAACTGCAGAGGGCGGCGCGTGACCTAGAGGATGTGGCACCGGTTTCCGTGGATCCCGCCAATGTGCGGATTATCCTCGATGTGGATCGAGCGGACATCGATGAGGCCGAGGCTCAATCCGAGAGCCTGCTTTCGTTTTTCTTCTCCCAGGGGGTCAAGTCGGACGGGCTCGATGCCTTTCGGGAACAGATACGGGAATCCTTTGAACGAGCCGAACTCCCGAACGAGTTCGCCACCTTCGCGGGGAAAATGACGGCCGATCTCCTGGTTCCCAATCTGGTATATAACGCCGAAGAGACGGAGAATCGACGCCGAGTAGCGGCCGAGGGCGTCGAGCCGGAGATGATACTCAACGGACAGGTCCTCGTCTCGGATGGTGAGGTCATATCGTCGGAGGACATGGTAAGGCTTCGGGACGCAGGGTTGCTCGTCGATGATACGCCTTGGCGCATATACCTTTCTTCGATCGCGTACGCGTTCATCCTCATAGCCCTGGCGGGACTCTATTTCAACCGACTGGACCCGGACATAATTGAGTCGGAGTCGTCGCTGGTATTGATCGGCCTGGTCTTTTTGGTCACCCTTTTCATCTCTCGGTTGACCATGACCGTGTCTCCTTTTTTGGCACCCCTGGCTGCGGGAACGATACTGCTGGCCGTGTTGCTTCGTTCCCAAGCGGCGATCTTCATGGGTGTGCTTATGTCTTTGGGTCTGTTCCTGGTCTCGGGCGGGGACATTCGCGTCGTGCTGGTCGGATTCGTTGGCGCCATAGGTGCGGCGTTGGTCGCCAGCCGTGTCGAAGGTAGAAACGACCTAATGCGTGCCGGCATAACCGCTTCGGTGGCCGGCATCATTACCCTGGTTGCGTATACCTTCTACACGGGCGGGGTATCGGTTAGGGATACCAGTCTTTGGCGCGATCTCCTGTGGGCCGGAGGTAACGGTGTACTGTCCGCCGTCGTGGCCATCGGCACTCTGCCGTTTCTCGAGGCGCTATTTGGTATGATAACCCCGGTCAAGCTCGTGGAACTGGCCAGCCCCACTCAGCCGCCATTGCGGCATCTGCTCCAGGAGGCCCCGGGTACCCACCAGCCCAGTTTGACGGTGGCCAACATGGCCGCGGCCGCCCCAGCGGCGCTGGCTGCCGTCCGGCCGTAGATTCTGACCCCTACCCTGGTGGCCGATTTCAAGGCGAAACGCAACGCCCGCGAGACCGCGGCCGAGGCCACGGAACCGGTGATGAAACGGGTTCGCGCAGGCGTCGTCCTGCTTCGTCCGGGACAGGAAGTCACCGAGGCGGACATTCGGCGTCTTGAGCGTCATCAGCAGCAGTTGCAAAGCCAGCGCAGCTTTCTGGACTCGACTCTGAAGCGCATTCTGTTTCCAGCTTTGTCTCTATTAATCGTATTGGGTTC
>CAYLPL010000284.1:0-1964 GCA_964385545.1 uncultured Clostridia bacterium
GGATCCGTGGATTCCGCTTAACGGCGACCCCCTGCGGTTCATCGAGGAGTGAGAGATAGCTAACTCAGAACGGCGAGGGATGCGATGGGCTGCATCCCTCGCCGTAGCAATCGATAAACCCTCTACTCAGACCAGATCCCCGAATAATCCGATTCGAGAATCTCGACCTCTGCCTCGGCGCGGATTTCTTCGAGAATCTCCTGCCCGGATCGGGCGTTCTCTTCCTTGTAGGATTCCTCCACCATGTCTTCGACCTCTTCGAATTCGGCGGAGCGCCCTTCCTCACGATCGGTCACCTTAATGACGTGATATCCGGCGTAGCTTTCGACCGGCTCGGAGACTTCTCCTACCGGGGTTGCGAATGCGGCCTCTTCGAAGGCTGGGTCCATTTCGTCGCGGCCGAAAAATCCCAGATCACCGCCGTCTTCGGCGGTTCCGGTATCCTCGGAATACATCTTCGCGAGATTCTCGAAATCGTCGCCTTCTTCCAATAGCTCGATCATATGCCAGGCGGATGATTCATCCGAGACCAGGATGTGGGATGCGCGGACCTCGTCACGGTGATCGAATTCCTCTCGATTCTCGGAGAAGTGATCGTACAGTGCCTCTTCTGTGACCTCGACTTCCGCGTAACGAATATTGTCCAGGGCCATGGAAATCGCCAGATTATAACGGAAGCTGGCTTCATTCATGCCGTATTGAGCGAGAAACTGAGAGTATCCCTGCGCTCCGAGGTCATCTCGAACCTTCCCGATCTCTTCGTCGATGTCCTCATCGGTCGGTTTGACATCCTCTTCTTCCGCCGCTGCCATGACTATCTCGTGCATGATCAGGCTATGCAGGGTCTCTTCACCGTACATGGACTCCATGGTATCGACGAACTCGTCCTTCTCGATGGTGCGTCCGTTGATCTCAACTATTCCGGTTACTTCCTCTTCGCCTCGATCAGCGCATCCGCCCATCGTGGAGCCTACCAGTATGACGGATATCATCACGGCGATTAACAGCCGATTGGGATTCAAAATGTGTCCTCCTCAAGGATTGTGGTTTGTAGCCGCGAAGACGACGAGAGCCGCCAGGCAGCAGACTACGCTCAGTCTACAACTCGCATGGTCGGGCGAACAACCAGCTTCCCACGTTAGGGGAATTGCCAGTTTGCCCCGGGGGAGTGCGATTTGAGCCATTTTTGCAGTCGCTAGATACCTTTTTGGCAGTGGATAGCGCGGTTGGCAATAATGGCCTTACCCCTTTCGGGCGCCAAAGCGCGTGTTGCGGTAGATCTTGCCTTTTGCTGTTGGGAACCGTTCCCGTAGATAGGATGTGTCGCATTCCCTTGCTCATACCGTTGAGTAGGAACAAGACAAGAAAGGAGAGGCCAAAGATACCGCTGAATACAACTCTTCTCCCGACGGCCAAAACCCCTTTCCGATCGGCGTGATATCGAGGAATTGGGTGATCTTCGGCTCTTGCAGTTGGTATTTGATGAAGGATTGATGCTGCAGTTTGGGTCGGAGCGCGGGCCCCGGGACCGACATCATTACCCGCCCGGGCAACGTAGAACAGTCTTTTGGCCAAGTGTCGGTGGAGATTTTGCCTCGCCAGATTGCGTCGTTTAGGGGTTCTCCTCGTTATCGGGTTTCCAGTGCCTCGGCGTACGGAACGTCTACGGCTCCGTATCCAGGAGGTGGGGGTGTCTTTTCGTCCCGGACGGAGATCTTGTCGGACGACTTACCGGGTTACGGTTAGTAGTTGGCGATGGTCGTCGTGACATCGACGCGGATGTGGGTGTGAAAGGTTACATGGCGTGCGACGGTATCCGTCGTAAAGCCGGTTAGTTCGGGTGCCGGGTTCACCTGGCATCCGATGCCATTTTATCGGGTGATCTCGGCGTTTCATGGTGAGACGATGGTTGCTTCGGGGATGCCGGGGGATATGGCACCCACCGTACGGAAGCGCGGTGATGT
>CAYLPL010000285.1:0-1949 GCA_964385545.1 uncultured Clostridia bacterium
TCCGGGGCGGCACGGTCCCATGCGCTTTCTTGGACCTAACGGTGTGGGAGCTGACGCCGAAGGAGATATCTACGTGGCCCACGCCATGCACGCCGAAGATTACATCGGCTCGGCGATGATTCAGAGCCACACCGAAGACGGGCGATTGAACTGGCAGGTAATGGCGCAGGAGTGGATCGACGCCCTCGTGATTGATCCCGAGACCGGCGAGGATGTCTACTCGAAGAAGTCGCGCTACTCCATGGACTTTTCCCAACCCCCCGGCGAGGAGTGGACGCTGGAAGCGACTACCATTCACCGCCACGAGTTTCCCGAGGATCCCCGCTTGAAAGAGGGACACCAGGGCGGGACCCTGGTGCGGCATATCGATGGCCACCGGTTGCTTTACGTGAATGACATGTTTGGGAAGTACTTGATCTTCCGGTTTGACCCCGAGCATTACGGCGAGATCGCCATTCCGGCCGGACGCATTACATCGTCGGAGATTTGGTATGACGCGGATGGCGACGGTCACGAGTCGGCGGATGAGGTAACCGAAATCGACACCGCCGAATCGCGCGGCTGGTGGGTGGACACGGAAGGGACCATCTGGCAGGCCACACGTCACGAGGCGATATACAAGTATCCTCTCCAAACCATTGATGAGAATGGCGTTCCCGTGTACGACGTGGACGGTCGCGAGCAGTTCTCCAACGCGGGGCCGATTGAGGATGTCAGGCGGATTTACTACGAGCCCGAAGAAGATGTCCTTTATCTTGGCGGCGGGACCTCGGATGATCCCGCCCAACACTGGAAGCCCATGGGACCCAACCTCACACGATACAGCAATTGGCATTCGGATCCCGCCGAAGATTGGCGGATAACGCTGCCGTATCAGCTCGACGATTTTCAGCATGAATCCTACGAGCCCCACGGATTCGATATCGCTGGCGATTACATCTTTGTCGTCTGGGTAGGCGAGGTACCGGACTACGACATCCGTAGGGGCACGGTGGGTGTATACCGCCTTGAGGATCCCGCCGCCGAGGATGGGTTCCTGGGTTATTTGGAATCGCCGCCCGAGTTTGGTGTCGAGCATGTCGGCATCATGGATATCTGCCACGCCATCAACGCGTACCGGCGCGACAACGGGGAGTACATCGTGTTTATCGAAGACGATGCGCGCAGCAAGAATGTCATGTTCCGGTGGCGGCCGGACGGCGAGTGATGCGTGACCGTCTGGAAGGAGAGGTTTCTGGGGACGCGCGCCGCGTGGTGAAAGTCAGAACATCTCCATAGGAGGGGAAACCATCAAGAACCCCCATTCTGTTTCGAAGCAAGCGGCTTTCGCGGCGGCCATGGCCGGAGAGTTTTTTCTACTGGCGGGACGCAGGGGAGCCCGTAGCTTCTAGAAGCGGCTGACACGGACGCGCTTTTCTTTTTCAATGGGAAGAGCGCGTCCGTGTCAGTTGGACCTTCTTGTTGATAGCGAAGGCGGCGCGTTCGCTTACTGCATCGCCTCGAAGCGCAGCTTCGTCCATCGTCCGCGCGACCACCCGTCCGCCTCGTTCGTCGCGGTGTTGAACTCGACCTGGATCGTGTCTCCGGGGGCAATCACCACGTCTTCCCAGGCGGTCTCCGCACTTTCGTAGGTATTGTCCACCTCTGGATTCTGGAAGGCGCCCACCTGTTCGCCGTTCACGACCAGGCGATAGGTCGATTCGCCGTCGTTTTCGGCGATGGTCTCCAGGGTGACGCGGTACGTCCCGGTGGGGCCTTCGAACTGCGTGCGCGCGGCGGCAAACTCGTCCTTGTGCTGCGACGGGTCGATGGCGAGCGCGTCGCGCTCTTCATCGCGGTAGGCGGCAACGAAGCCATCCACATCGATGTCGTCGAAGTCGGCGAGCGCGCTCAGTTCAAGGGCGCCGCCGAGATTGGCCGCGTCGGCGTGGCTTAGCTCGGTGACGGAT
>CAYLPL010000286.1:0-1932 GCA_964385545.1 uncultured Clostridia bacterium
CTCGCAGTGCGACCTCCGCCACTTCCCAGAGCTTGTCCGCGACTTCAGTTATGAGGTCAGTGTTCTCGTCGATATACCGGGCGGCCACCTTTGCCTTTACCGCCACGGTACCACCCCCACTCCCTTTGTCTTTTCCCAAATTGGGTTACACTGAAAGACTACGCCCAAATTCGCCGTTCTCCTGCTCTACCGGGCAAAGTAACGCCGTCGGGTCCCTCCTGCACAAGGACCAAAACGCGAGTACCGCGGCATCCCCCGGCCTTTGCCCGAAAATGTATCCGAGCGCGGAGATGTCGCGGTACTCATTTCTTATTCAAATTCTGTCGCTTCAGTTGGGTGAAGCCATCATCACCCATTACGCGTCCTGGCGGGTTACGCCGTGCAGGATATACCCCGTGCGATCATCGATGTCATCTCTCCCGTACTCCCGCGGGAGCATCACCATGGTCTTTTTGTGTCCCGATTCCGTTATCACCCAAAAGGTCGTACCGTCGTCAATGCTGTACTCAGAGAAAAGCATGCCCTTGCGCGCCAGGTTGTAGTCGTTCATCATCCTGTCACTGTCATGAACCTGACCCCAGTCGGCATTGAGGTGTTTCAGCACCGCGGTTACGGCATCGGTGAGCGAGATGCAATCCTGGGCTCCCGAGGACAATATGATGACTCGATCCTTTGGTATTACAAAGGGCGGCACCGTCATGACCTTTGCCTCCTCCCCGTTACCACGGGTGGATCCGAGCACACGCCTCCATCGCACAACAATTATAGTCACGGAGGCCGGATCTTGTCAATTATCGTAGTATTTGGGGAGTTTCCACATCGGATTTCGGACTGTCACCCTAATAAACCGCGGGTAAACACCTTACTCCCTCCAGATCCATGATCCGCCGGGATCACTTCGGCAAAACGCGACAAACGATGCTTGATTTCCGCGACGTGACTGATCAGACCCACCATGCGTTCGCGATCCCTCAAGCGTTCCAGGGAATTCATCACTACTTCGAGTCTCGACTCATCCAAAGTTCCAAAGCCCTCGTCCAGGAAGAAGAAACCGAGGGGGAAGCGCCCTCGCAGCTGAATCTTGGAGGAGAGAGCCAATGCCAAAGACAAGGATGCCAGGAAGATCTCGCCTCCCGACATGCTTCCTACCGGACGCAATAATCCGCCGTTGTGCTCATCTCGCACCACGAACTCCCGCGATTCGTCCATCTCCAGCCCGAATCTTCCCGCGGTCAACTGCCCAAGGCGCCGGGAAGCTTCATCCGTCATGTCGGCAAGGTGCTCGGAGGCCAAAAAAGTCACGAACTTTCGCCCGGAAAGCAACGAGACCAGCTTCTCCCCGGTATCGCGCCGGCGGCGCAGGCATTCCATCTCTGAGGTCAATTCGCGATATCGACGGCGGTTGCCCACTATCCGTTTGAGTGCATCCGACCTGGAACCCCTTTGGCGGGCCAGCTCGTCTAACTCGCGACGTTTCGTCTCGAGGTTCTCAGTGACCGCTTCGAGTTCTTCCGGACGGACCCTCCGTCCACCCAAGGCCTTCTCCAATCTCTGGATTTCAGCCCGCAGGTTTTCCTTATTGCGGGCGTATTCGGAGATCTCGCGCTCCAGCAGCTCGTCCTCACCCGATTCGAGCAGGCTATCCGCCAAATGCTGTTCCCCGGTGAATGAGGCTTCCTCGATTCCCCGTTCCAGTTCCGCTTCGCCACTTGCCATAGATTCGCGCGCGTCCTTTAAGCGCGCGTCCAATACCTCGAGCTTCCCGCACATTCGATCGCGGTAGTTTCGGGACTCTTTCTCCGCGCGTTCGGCGGTATCGAGGCTTTTCCGAAGGCTGGCCGCTTCCTCATCCACACGCACCGTCAACTCGGCTGGCGATTCCGAACCGGCCACCTTCGCGATCGAGGCACGCAGGACATCGCGAAGCGACCG
>CAYLPL010000287.1:0-1930 GCA_964385545.1 uncultured Clostridia bacterium
GGTCAAGGTAGGGTCGGGAGCTGGCGCGCCAGTTTAGGTCCTGCCTAACGGGGGCTCACCCTTTCGGCAATGTGAGTGTCTCAATATCAGGACCATGCTGCGTTTCCAACTCCCGCCACCTCGAACCGTGCATGCGGTTCTCCCGCACACGGCTCTCCGACATCCTTCACCCTCGGCTTTCGGAGATCCGCCACGGTCGATTGGGACGGGGCGCCCTGACCATACCGCTGAGATCGATCAATTGCTTATGTAGCCGATCCCTATATGCGGCCAAGAACCAACCCAACCGTGTACTGCCTTTGTGGCGTTTCCCGACGAAAGAGCGCAATCTTTGCACCGCATAGCTTCGGATCTTATCGAAGCATCGCGTGGAATTGCCGTAGCGAAAGTACGCAGCCCAACCCTGAAGGAATCGACTCAAGCTCCTGATGACGTCCTCCGTGGTGTAAGCAAGACGAGACCGTGCGGTCAGATCACGTATCCGGTCACGAGCCCTCTGCAATGCAGTCCGCGAGGCCCACCTGGCCAGAAAAGTGACGTGCCTTGCTCCGCGTGCGCGTACCCAACGGTGATGGAAACCCAGGAAATCAAACCCCGGGCCCCCTTCTTCCAGATAGACCTGCCTCGTCTTCGAGTCTTTGAGCCCAAGGCCCAACGATCCGAGAACCGAGTGCAGATCAGATAACGCCTGCGATGCTTCCTTCTGCGAACGACAAAGAACCACCAGGTCGTCCGCATACCGGCAGAGTTTTCCTTGACCATTCTTCGACCACCACGAATCCAGTTTGTGCAGATAGATATTGGCCAACAATGGAGATACGACCCCTCCCTGGGGCGTCCCCGTTGTCCCGTTTCTCCTGACCCCTTGCTCCATAACACCGGAGGAAAGCATCATGCGTACGAGGTGCAATATGCTCCCATCGCAGATCCGCTCGGCCACCGCCGCCAAGAGCCCATCATGGGGAATATCATCAAAACAGGATGCTATATCCGTCTCCACAACCCACCGCCGACCATTGAACGTCTCATCAATCAGCACCTGTAGTGCATCATGTGTGGAACGTCTCGGTCGAAAACCATGGGAACAGGGAAGAAAATCGGCTTCGAACACCGGCTCAATCACGATCTTCAATGCCGCCTGAACCACCCTGTCACGGATCGTCGGAATCGATAGAGGCCTCTTCTCTGCCCTGCCGGGCTTCGGTATCCATACTCGTTTCCCCGGTTGGGGACGATAGGTTCCGGACTGAAGATCTTCAGATAGACAGCGCAGAAACTCCTCTGCACCACGAAGTTCGATATCTTCTATCGTAACTCCGTCAATGCCAGGTGCTCCTCGATTGGCTCGCACTGCCGCCCACGCCCGCTGCATGACATCTCTTCTATAGATCTTGTCATAAAGCGCGTGGAATCGGCGCTGTGGATCATCCTTGGCTGATAGGTACAGCGTGCGTTGCAGTTTCCGAACAGTATCTCGTTGGGTGTTAGTAGCCAAAGGCAATCACCCGTCCTTCCCTGCAGACGGACACGCAGATGAAGTAGCGGCCCTTCCCTCGCCCGGGGTTTTGCTGTCCATCGGGCTCAGTCGGTACTATGGCCGCCTCCGACGCCCTGTCGACTTATCTCCCACTTCCCACCATCAGGCGGTTATAGAGAGATGCTTGGTCGCGACGATCTAAAAGACTCGCCGGGCCGACGAGGGCCTCACCAGTTACCGCCATTCCCTTCTGAACGTTCCACGCCCCCTACGCCGGGAGGTTCCTCGGGGCGGCTTCCAGGCTCTCGACCCCTTCCATGGCCTTCACCCTGACGGACTGGGCTCGGCTCCTCCTCTTCCCTGCGCAATGGCAGGCACACTAACGACGCGGCAGACTTCGCTTTATGCTGCGGACCGCTCAGTTGCTCCCCCAAAAGGGCTTTCGACACTGGG
>CAYLPL010000288.1:0-1920 GCA_964385545.1 uncultured Clostridia bacterium
GAAAAAAGAATGGCAATGGGTTGGAAGAGACGACGGGAGACGTGGGCTGGAATGGCGCTTTGCGATCGCTGACGAGATGTTCTGGGTATATATCCCGGGGACTGATCATCCTGATGATTGGCGGCACCACCTTCGGATTGGTCTTGTACAGGCGGCGAAAGGAGTATGGGTAACAAGGGCGGACCTTGCGCTTGCTGCGGATATCGCGCGGGCGGTGATTAACTCCGGACTACCAGCGTATATCGGCGGGCACTCCTGGGGTGGAGCGATTGCGGCGTTGGTGGTTTGGATGCTCCGACTCCGCGGCTGGAACGCCGGCGGCGTTGTGTATGGCGCGAAGCGTGCCGGGAATGCGGCGTTTGTCGAAGATGTACGTCGTTATGTTGTTGCATATAAACACCGAGGTGATCCGGTGCTCTTCTTGCCTCCGTGGCAAACAGCGATACCGTATCGCCGTATTGGATCGTGGACGTGGCCGTGGAAAGCCCACGGACCTGACACGTATTACAAACAGATGAAGCAAGACGGCTTCCGGTAACGGAGGCTGCACGACCTTGGGAGGGGAACCGTGCTTTTTCCGATTCAGGACCGTTGGGTCCTTTCAACAGAATACTGGCAATCACGACCGCTGAGCGTATCGTATCATGAACGAACACATCCTCATGCAGCATGGGATGCCGCGTGTCCCGTTGGTACGGATATTCGCGCCCCAGAGAATGGCAACGTCTACTATCTGATTGCGTTTCGTGCTGATATCTCCCGGCGCCTGTCGGAAGTAAATCTGCATCCAGAGCCGTTCAGACTTCATGGACACCACTACTTCTATGACACCTATGGCGGGGTGATCATTCTCCTCGGAGAGAGCGGGAAGACGCATGTTATCACTCACAGCTATGCAAATCAGATATACGGAATTCGAATTGGAGAACAATGGCAATACGAGGAATCACGCAACGATGAGCGGTGGCCTGTGTCTGTCTGGCACACGTTTGGAGCTGCAGCGAGGGTACCTGCTGGAGCTGTGATCGGTCGTGTTGGAAATGCCGGCTATTCCACGGGTCCTCATATACATTACGAAATCCATCAAGGGCGAGAGTATAAGAGCCCTATTCATCGAGTGGATCCGCGTGATGTCTATCCGGAGGAGTGGGATGAGCATGAAGGCGATGTTGAGTATGACTGGAATGCAGAACGAAAGCGGTGGCAAAAATAACACTTGGGAGGAGGAGTGTGATGGGATTTTTAAGCGGGATTTTCAGCGGCGGTGATACGGTCAAAGGAGCTCTCGAGGGGGCTGGGTCTTTGGCGAAAGATCTGCGATCGGCGGTCACCGGGGATATCTCTCCGGAGAAGAAAGCGGAAATCGAAGCGAAGGCGATGGAGATCGAAGCGTCACTCCAGAACGCACAGGTTCAGTTGAACAAAGCAGAAGCACAGTCTGGCAATATGTTCATCGCGGGATGGAGACCGGCTCTCGGGTGGTCGTTTGTGGGCATTATCACCCTGCATTACGGAGCGCTTCCCATAGCAGAATGGGGACTCGCTATGTGGTACCCGGAGGCTCTTCCTCTTCCTGTATTCGATCTTGAGGCCATATGGCCCGTCCTTATCGGGATGCTGGGATTCGGCGGGCTGAGGACCTTAGAGAAGGCCCGGGGCGTCGAGGGTCGGCACTAATGTCCCCGGTAGACGACGGGACGAAGCGGATATACCGGGACGCCGATTCGATTTTTCGCGACGAACGAGGGCTGCTTCATATGGCTCACTTCACCGCGTTCGTCGCCTCGATCGCCGGAGTTGCATTCGGTGTCGCGGGGCTGGTGGCGTTCTTCCTCCGGATCCCGGATGCACTTATGATCGTTCAGGTGTCCCTTGGGCTGGTGGGGGCCGGTGCGGGGCTCGAAGGGTGGCAGACGCACA
>CAYLPL010000289.1:0-1899 GCA_964385545.1 uncultured Clostridia bacterium
TGGAGCTTAAGAACCTGACGCGTCTCGTCCGGTCCCTGTCCGGACCCGGCAAGGCGGCGCGCATACTACTCAAGGACGAGGCGACCAATCCCTCGGGGAGTTTCAAGGCTCGCCGCGCCGCGCTCAGCGTGCACCGGGCCAAAGAACAGGGCTACCGGGGCGTCATTGCCGCCACCAGCGGCAATTATGGGGCGGCGGTGGCCTCCCAGGCGGCGATGCGCGGTCTGGATTGCATTATCGTCCAGGAGGTCTTCGACAGTCGCATGGTCGGTCAGCCGGAGATCATCGAAAAGGGCAGGAAATGCGAGGCTTACGGGGCGGAGGTTCACCAGATGACGGTGGGCCCGGAGTTGTTCTACTACATGCTCCTGCTGTTGGAGGACACCGGGTTCTTCAATGCCTCCCTATACACTCCCTACGGAGTCGCCGGGATCGAGACCCTCGGATACGAGATAGCCGAGGACGTGCGCAAAAGCTACGGGCGCGACCCCGACGCTGTCGTGGTAACCCACGCCGGAGGCGGCAACATCACCGGCACCACGCGAGGTCTGCAAAAGGCCGGATGCGAAGACACCCGCATCATCGCCGCATCCGTCGACATTTCTGGGTTGCACATGGCCAGCGATGGCGATTTTAATCGCAAGTCGTTTACCACCGGTCATACCGGCTTCGGCATGCCCTTTGCCACCTGGCCGGACCGGGCGGACGTTCCGCGAAATGCCGCCCGATCACTACGGTACATGCAGCGCTACGTCCTGGTCGAACAGGGCGAGGTGTTCTACGCCACCGAATTGCTCTCGGTGCTCGACGGCGTCGAACGCGGACCCGCGGGGAACACGTCCCTCGCCGCGGCGATGAGCCTGGCCCAGGAGATGGATCGGGACGAGATCATCGTGGTACAGGAGAGCGAATACACCGGTGCCGGCAAACACCCGAGCGCCCAGCTGAGCTTCGCCCGGGAAAATGGCGTGGAGGTACGCCGGGGAGATCCCTCCGAAGGGGTGCCGGGAGAGTCGGTAATCATTCCCGAAGGTCCACAGCAGGTCCGGGCCCGGGAATTCTCCTTGGATCGCCTGCGCACCTCCCTCATCCGAAACGCCGTGCAGCGGTCGGGTCTCGATACCCTCGGGGCCCGCGAGGTCGAGTTCTTGGCTGACGAGACTCGCACGGATGAAAACTTCGTCCTCGATACCCTGGAATCTCTCGATGTAAGCTTCGAAATGGGGGAGTGATCCTTGTGAACCGAACTGCGATCGACAGCAGAGAAGACGATTTTCCCAGCCGCCGCGAGCATCTGGAAGATCTCACCGACGAACAACTTGCCCGGCGCTTTTGGGAATTGGCGCGCGAGGTGGTGGATCCCCTGGTGGATTTGGCCCGGGAACACACCTCTCCCTCTATCGAGAGGTCGGTGCTTTTGCGGATGGGCTTTTCCAGTGTCGAGGCCGGACACCTGGTTCGCGATATCGCGGACCGCGAGCTCCTCGGCAAAGGCGCGGGGCACGTCGTGTTACGGGCCGCCCGGGCCCTCGACGTGGACGTCCGCACCGCCGGCCTGGAGTTGATCGAGGGCCGAGGTTGGGACACCGTCGAAGATGCATTCGGAAGCGGGGGTGGTGCGGGTTGCTGAGGGAAGACGGAAAACTCGACGTGGAGGCAATCCTGGGAGATCTCGAGAACTACCGTCCGCGCCGCCGCGGCTGGCGCTGGCGCGAGCCGGCGGAGGACTCGAGGGTGGGACCGTTCGAGTATCGACAGATCTCCGTGGGGCAAAAGAGGGGTGTGCCCCTGCCGGCCGGGGTCAGGAGTTTCGGTGGAATAGATCCCCAGCCCGAGTGTGTCATCACCACAGAGATTGCCTCGGGTCGCTTCGAGGATGATCTGCGCCGCATGAGGATG
>CAYLPL010000290.1:0-1850 GCA_964385545.1 uncultured Clostridia bacterium
CCGCGGGCAGGATCAGGCGGACCCATCCCGAAGATCCCGACATCCCGAAAACCCGATAAGAACCGCACACCCTCCGCTCCCGCGGAGAAAGGCGAGCGAACCTATTGCGACCCTACACATGAGGGGGAGTTGAATGTGGACTGGCAGGCAGTGGCATCGAATGTAGAGGACAAACTCTCCAAGATCCCGGCGGACTACGCCGAGGCCCGGATCGAGGATACCGAAGTGACCGCCTTCCGATTCCGGGGACCGAAGCTGGAATCAATCCAAGAGAACACCGCCTTCGGCGGCGCCATCCGGGTGCTATTGGGAAGGGGATGGGGTTTCGCCTCCTTCAACTCGCTGGATGAACTCGAGGATCGCCTCGATCGGGCACACCAGCTCGCGTCCCTCGCATCCCGCGAGCGGTTCCGTTCGGTAACGATGGCACCGGTAGACCCCGTTCGCGATACTTTCCGCCCGGATATTTCCGAAGATCCACGCGAGGTATCTCTAAGCAGCAAGATCGATCGTTTTGCCGAATACAATCGCCGGATCCTCACCGCCGGCGAGGAAATCACCAGCTCCCACGTGCTATACGGAGACGGTAAGACCCGCCGCCTCTTCATAAACAATGAGGGAACCCGCATAGACCAGGTTACCCTGGATATCCAAGGTGCCATGACGGCCATCGCTACCCGGGGCGGAGACACCCAGATGGGCAGCGCGTACTTCGGCAGTTCCGATGATTACGGCGTCACTGCCGGCCTGGAGGAAGACGTGGACGAGGCGGTCCGCACCGCCACGGCACTCCTGGATGCTCCCAGCGTGCCCGGCGGACGGTACACCGTGGTGGCCGCCCCGCGCATGGCGGGTGTGTTCGTACACGAGGCCTTCGGTCACCTCAGCGAGGCGGACGATCTGATGGAAAACGACAGGATGCGGGAAATGATGAAACTGGGTCGACGCTTCGGCCCCGATCATCTGAACATATTCGATACCGGGGCCACCCCCGGTTCTCGGGGCTTCTTGCTCTACGACGACGAGGGAGTCCCGGCGCGGCGTGCCGACCTGATACGCGAGGGCGTCCTGGTCGGACGTCTTCACTCACGGCAATCCGCCGCCACCATGGGCGAGACACCTACCGGCAATGCCCGCGCCCTCGACTACCGGTTTCCACCCATCTGTCGCATGCGCAACACGCAGATAGGGGCTGGTGAGGCGGAGGTCGAGGATATGTTTTCCGGGATAGACAGGGGCCTGTACGTGGTGAGCCCCTATGGCGGACAGACCGACGACGAGATGTTCACCTTCATGGCGGGTAAGGCCTACCTCATCGAGGATGGACATCCCACCCGGCTCGTCCGAGATGTCTCCCTGACCGGAAACGTCTTCAATACCCTGGCCCAAATCGACGTGATCGGCCGTGAGATCGGGCGAGAAGAGAGCCCCGGTGGCTGCGGTAAGGGAGCACAATCGCCACTGCCCGTGGGACACTGGTCCCCCCACATCCGTATCCAAAACGTGACCGTTGGAGGTGGTGCGCAATGACCCGCTGGTATGACGAAGCGGAGCAAATCCTCGATATCATTCGCGCCGAGGGCCTGGAGGGGGAGGTCTTTTGCGCGGGCTCGGAGCGCGAGCCGGTAAAATTCGAGGACAACGAGCTCAAGATGATGGAATCCTCCACCCGTCTCGGCTTTGCCGTAAGGTTGGTAGAGAACGGGCGCGTGGGATTCGCCGCGGCGACGGGACCGGGCGCAGGAAGGAATCTCGTGGACAAGGCCCGCGCGGTCGCCCGAATAGGTTCCTCGGCGGAGGTCGAGTTTCCCACCGGTGGCCGGTACCCCGAGGCCGACACCTCCTACGGG
>CAYLPL010000291.1:0-1812 GCA_964385545.1 uncultured Clostridia bacterium
ACTCGGACTCCGTAAGGGTGCCACTGGTGGCCTCCGATCTTTGCAGCAGGATTTGTCCGTAGCGCAAAGTCCTACGGGAGTTTTCGAGATTGAACCGTATCAATTCTCTTAGCGAATGCACGGGCACCCGGGGATCCAGGCCGTCGAGGTAGGCGTTGAGCGCGGGTTTGAATTCGTAAAGCAGTACCGTCGGCGGCCACTCCATTTCGCCCAAGGTTTCCTCGGGCAGATCGACGATCTTCGCTCCAGCCTCTCGCATGGCATCGAGGGCACGGTCCACCAGGGCCCTTCTGGTATCGTCGAGATCCTCAAGATATCCCTCGGGTACGCCGAGGCGAGCCCCGGCGAGAGCTTCGTCGTCGAGGTAGTCGGCATAATCGGTCGGTGATTTCCCGGGGGCACTTCCGGTTATCGGATCCTCAGCGTCGACTCCTGCCATCACGCCAAGCATCATCGCGGCATCGGCCACCGTGGTCGCCAGCGGACCGGCAGTATCCTGACTGTGGGAGATGGGTATCACCCCTCGGCGGCTTATCAGACCGACCGTAGGCTTTATTCCCACCAGGGAATTCCTGCTCGCCGGGCTCAGTATGGAACCCGAGGTCTCCGTTCCCACTGCCAGGGGAGAAAAGCCGGCCGCCACGGCCGCGGCCGACCCGGAACTGGATCCTCCCACGTCGAATTCTCCGGGTCCGTAGGGATTCAATACCTGGCCACCCCGGGAGCTGTACCCGTTGGGCATTCCCTGGGTCATGAAGTTGGCCATTTCTGTCATGTTGGTCTTCCCGAGGATCACCACGCCGGACTCGCGCAGCCGGCGTACGAAGAAAGCATCGCGACGGGCTCGAGAGTGTGCCAGGGCGAGGGTCCCGGCGCTGGTGCGCATCCTATCACCGGTGTCGATGTTGTCTTTGAGTAGAACGGGGAGGCCGTGCAGGGGACCGCGCGGCCCATTTTCCGCCAGCTCGCGATCGAGCACCTCCGCAATGTGGGCGGCATCGGGATTCAATTCCGAGATCGCGTTTACGCCCCCCTTTTGGGAATCGCATCTGGCTATGCGCTCGAGACAGTGCCAGGTCAATTCCGAAGCGGAGATTTCCCCGGTATCCATCATCCTTCTAAGCTTTCGGGCGCTCATTAGATCGCAAGTCGAGTCTGCACTTTTGCTCAGTGTAATCACCCCTTAAGATGTAATAGTCGGACAATCGTGAGTCAAAGCAATGTTAGGCGCGTTTACCCGGCAATCCTGCGGAACCAGTGTTTCGGGAAGAGAGACGCCGCTTCGGAAGAAATCGCCGGGAGGGACATCTTTCCCGGAGGCGACGCAAAATAGGGAGCGTGGAACCTGTGAAAAAATTGAACGAAAACGATCTCCACGATGATTTGAGACGCCGAGTGGCGGAGCTCGCTCGATTAAGCGGCGAGAGAGACATCGATTTAGGCCTCATTCCCGCGGCGGGGGCGGCACGCTGTGTCGGGGTGCTCCGGTATTTCACTAACGCCCAGCTTTGGGCAGGCCGCGCGTTCGGGCTCCTGCATCCCTCCACTCGCGAGGTGCGGATACTTTTCGCGTCCAATTACGAAGCCGCCTGGGCCGAGACTTCCCCCACCCTTGGTACCATCTCTACGATAGATACAGACGAGGATCCCCTCGACCGGCTGGTGGATTTGATTCTTGAGGCAGTACCCCCGGGAGGTAGGGTAGGTTGCGTCGATGCGCAGAACAGACTTTCGGCCGCAGAATGGTTTCGGCTTCGGAAAGATCTCGGAGATCGGGACTGGGTGGACATCACCGACATCTCGGACGAGATG
>CAYLPL010000292.1:0-1808 GCA_964385545.1 uncultured Clostridia bacterium
GATGACGCCAACCACCTCCGGGACGTGACCGGCCATCCCCGGTGTGGTGGAAGCGAAGGTGTGACGGGGGCCGGGTCGGGTCATCCGGGCGGGGGTGTGTCCAGGGCGGATATCGTGGCCACGCTGTTTTTCGATGTTATGAAATTGGTGCCCCTGGGTCCGGCGATGATTGACAGGGATCGCTTCATACTGGCCAAGGGGCACGCTGCACCCTTGCTCTACGCGGCCCTTGCGAATCTCGGCTATTTTCCTCGGGAGGAATTGCTGACGTTGCGCCATCTGGGTAGTCGGTTGCAGGGTCATCCCGACATGCTCAAGACACCGGGCGTCGAGGCTAGCACGGGATCGCTGGGGCAGGGGCTGTCCATTGCGGTCGGTCTCGCCCTGGGGGCTACCATGGATGAGGCCGATTGGGGCGTTTACGCCCTGCTCGGAGATGGCGAGATGCAGGAGGGACAGGTTTGGGAAGCGGCCATGGCTGCTGCCCACTATGGTCTCGGCAATCTGGTGGCGGTAATTGACAATAACGGGTTGCAGATCGACGGCCGTATAGTGGATGTTATGTCACCGGAACCGGTGGCCGATAAGTGGCGCGCCTTCGGCTGGGAGGTATTCGAAATCGACGGACATGATTTCGGCCAGATTCACGAAACCCTGCGTGTCGCGCAAAAGAGCGACCGCCCGGCGGTGATAATTGCCCACACCACCAAGGGTAAAGGCGTCGATTTCATGGAAGGTGACGGGTCCTGGCACGGGAAGGCACCTTCCGATGAACAGTGCAGTCTGGCCCTGGAGCAGTTGAGGAGGCTGAAGCCCCATGAGTGAAGTGGTAGAGGCGACGAGGGACGCATACGGACGCGCTTTGGTCAAATTGGGTGAAGAGAGGGGCGACGTGGTAGTCCTCGATGCTGATTTGTCCGGTTCCACGCGAACGAACAAATTCGCGGAAAAGTACCCGGATCGCTTCTTCAACGCCGGCGTCGCCGAGCAGAATCTCATCAACATGGCCGCCGGACTTGCCCTTGCGGGCAAGGTGCCCTTCGCCAGTACCTTCGCCATCTTCGCCACCGGTAGGGCATGGGAACAGGTACGCAATACCGTGGCCTACTCCCGGTTACCCGTCAGGATAGTAGCCACGCACGCTGGACTCACGGTAGGACCCGATGGTGCCTCCCACCAGGCGTTGGAGGACATCGCCCTGACGAGGGTGATTCCCGGCATGAAAGTGATAGTTCCCGCCGATGGTGAAGAGGCGGAAGCCGTGGTTCGAGCGGCAGTGGACTTCGAGGGGCCCGTCTACGTTCGACTCGGGAGGGCCAAAGTCCCCACCGTTACGGACGGGAATTTTGAGCTGGGCCGTGGCACCACATTGTCCAACGGCGATGATGTAGTCATAATCGCCTGCGGTATCATGGTTGCCGCCGCGCTGGAGGCCTCGCGACGACTGCGCGATCGGGGTGTGGGGTGTCGTGTGATAAACATGTCCACGGTAAAACCCCTCGATGAGGAACTCATAGTTCGCGCGGCACGGGATTGTGGTGCTGTCGTGACGGCGGAAGAGCACAATATCCTCGGTGGGCTGGGATCTGCCGTAACCGAACTCCTGGCGGAGCGATACCCCGTTCCGGTGCTTCGGATCGGGGTGCGTGATGTTTTCGGTCAGTCGGGAAGTTCGGATGAACTGCTGCAGTACTATGGCCTCATGCCCCAGGATATCGAAGTAGCCTGTCGCAAGGCGATGGAACTTCGCGGTTAAGTGTACGGCAACTCCGAGGAGGAACCTATTCGAGGAGTGTACTCGCCAGCCG
>CAYLPL010000293.1:0-1789 GCA_964385545.1 uncultured Clostridia bacterium
CGGTTGCAGCAATATCATGGCCGCGGCCGCACCCACCGTCATCAACGCCGGCCAAACGCCGGCCCAAAAGGAACGCATTTTGGCCGGAACGCGGCACATGCCGTGGGCGAGATATATTACCAAAGAGAGCTTCACCACCTCCGCCGGGGATAAGGAGACCGGCCCAAGCATTATGGCGCGACGCGATCCCCGCGCCAGGATACCCACTCCCGGTACCAGACTCAACCCCAAAAGAAACACACCAAAAAACAGTATCACGCGGGCGTATCGTCGATAGAGGTGATAGTCCAGCGCCTGGGCGATACACATTGCGAGTAGGCCGAATAGCGCCCACAAACCCTGGCGACGAAAATAGTACATACTGTCTTCGAAGCGCACCAGGGCGGAATAGCTGCTGGAACTGAAAACCATCACCAGTCCCAGGGCGACCAAAGCGAGGATCGTCGTGAGAAGGATGTGATCCATCTTTCCCCTGCTGAGCTCGTCCGATTTCGCGCGCCGCCGATTCAAAGAAGAATCCCTCCCAGGGCCCAAACGCCGACCAATGAGCAAAGGCCCGCCACGGCCCACAAAACCAGGACCGTCGCGGTCTCACTCAGGCCGGAAAGCTCCAGATGGTGATGGAGCGGGGCCATCTTGAGCAGTCGGCGGCCGCCGGTGAGATGGAAATAGATGACCTGGGCCATCACGGAAACCGTTTCCACAACGAACAGGCCACCCGCGATGACGAGGATCAATCCCGTCCCGGTGTACATTGCCAAAAAGGCCAGCGCGCCACCGAGGGCCAAAGCCCCCGTATCGCCCATGAAAACGGTGGCGGGATGGAAATTATGCCATAGAAAGCCCACCCCTACCCCGAGTAGGATGACGCCCCATAGGGCAACCGCCACATCGCCCGTCGCCATCGCCGCCAGTATAAACACCGGGGTGACCAGGGCCACGGCGCCGGCCGCCAATCCGTCCAATCCATCGGTCAGATTGACGGCATTCGCGGTGCCGGCCATGACCAGGGCACCGAAGACGGGGTAGAACGCACCCAAATCCCACACAAACCACGCCCGCGGCCCCAGGACCTCCGTACCCCTGCCCAGTCCGTATGCAAAATAGGCGGCCAGGGCCGCTCCGCATGCCAGCTCTACTATGATCTTGACCCTACCCTTCAGGCCGAGGGGGCGATTGCGGGATATCTTGAGATAATCGTCGAAGAATCCCAAAATCCCGAGGATTACCGTCGTCATGGTGCCGGCCACGATGGCGGGATGGCGCGGCAGGAAAACCAGAGTGACGAACGCTAGTACGACGATCATTCCCGATCCGCCCATCGTAGGGGTTCCGGTCTTGGTCAGGTGCCTCCTCGGCCCGTCATCCCTGACCCTTTGCCCCAGCTGCAGTTTGCGAAGCTCGGGGATGATCCTACCGACGACGAGGACGGTACCGAAGGCGGCCATGAGAAATCCGAGGGGAAAGGCCCAGGATTCTCCCCACAATGCCAGTGGAGATTGGCTCATACCTCACCGCCTTCCCGACCCGGGCTGGCGCAAATCGCGTCGACGCATCGTTCGAATTGGCACGACCGCGATGCCTTAACCAGGACCACGTCTCCCGCTCGTATCGAGGTTGGCAGGTTCTGGCACAGTTCGTCCAGGTCCTCTAAGTGGCGATACGCGCCCGCCGGGAAACCGGATTTCAGCGCCTCTGCACCGATCAAATCTGCTGGCGTGAGCGCGGTAATCAGGACGTCCACAGCGGAATCGGCCACCCTGCGACCGATGTCGCGGTGTCCGCTCTC
>CAYLPL010000294.1:0-1785 GCA_964385545.1 uncultured Clostridia bacterium
AACGCGGTGTGCCGCGGAACATCATGTGCTCAACCCAGTGGGAGACGCCACCGAAGCCAGCGGACTCGGAGCTACCGCCCACCGGATACCAGATGAACAAGGCGACCGTCGGAGAACGATGGTCTTCGCTGATGCTTACGCGGAGTCCGTTGTCGAGAATCCTGCACTCGTCTTTTCCCATTCGCCACCCTTTTCGCCCCGGTATTTTCGTTTGTACCAGCTTAGATCAGGTAACTGCGCCCTTCGACGACGGCCTCCACGGGGATGTCCACCTGGTTGGCGGCATCCAGGGCTGCACGCTCCTTGTCCGCCTCGGGCCAAAAATGGGTGAGCAGTAGCCGGGCCACATCCGCCCCTTTGGCCATGCGGCCGGCATCGGACGCCGTCATGTGTCCTCGAAATCCCTCGCATCCCTCCGGCAGGGAGGCTTCGGCCAGCAGTAGATCGGCTCCTCGCGCCAGTTCCTCGACATCCTTCGAGGGCGCCGTGTCGGCGGTGTAGGCGAGGGTGGCGGATGCACCTCGGATTCTCATCGCCAGGCAGGGTATGGGGTGGTCGGTTTCTGCGAATGATAGCTCGAAGGGACCCAAGGTCAGGGTATCTTCGGGGAGAAGCGGTCGAGAAAAAAGCGCTTCTTTGTAGGCGATGCGCCTAAACTCTTCTTCCGGTTGGGGTGGTGAATAGACCGTGATACCCTGTCCGGGAGGTTCGCTTTGCGGTGTCGTATCGCTTCTGGCGGCGCGGGCGTCCGCTCGTACGTCGTAGTCCGCGGCGTACTTGAGTATGGCCAAATCGGAGCAATGGTCCCCGTGGAGGTGGGAGATAATTACGTTATCTATTTTTGTTATGGGGATGAATTCCGCCAGGCGGGAAAGGGTGCCACTCCCACACTCCAGCAGGAGGTAGTCGTCCTCTTCCCGGATGAGATATCCCGGGCACGCTCCCCCCGCCCGGGGAAACGGGGAATAGCATCCCAACACGGTAAGTTCCACTCTACCGCCTCAATCCCGCCAGAAACGGTGGTTCGCCCTGCACCGCTTCGACGACACTTCGGGCCCGGCGTACGTCTTCGGGGGATCCTTCGGCGAGCAGCCAGACGGCGCCTTCGGCTCCGCCGATCCCACCGGACGCCATGTGATACACTTCGACTCCGGCGAGGAGCCGCAATGCCTCGATTTCCGTGACTATCCGGCCCGTAACCGGCATCATGCGGGGTGGATCGGGTTCGTATTCGTCGGGGGTGTTGAGACGATCCGCCATCAGGTGGATATCCTCGGCGACGCATTTTTCCAGCCCCACCGGAATAATGAAATTGAGCCGGCGCCCGACCACGTGCCCGAGCGTGGCTCCGATGGTGCCGCCACTGCCGTGGCCGCCGATCAGAATCCCGGCCACTCCGGTGTCATAGTTGAGGGCGTTGGCACCCTTTATGAAGACGTCGCCGGGTTCCATGTGCTCAAGGACGCTAAATCTGTCCAGGCTGTCATCCGGATTACCCCGGACCAGAATTAGATCGTTTCGCCGATCCCCGGGTATGTCGGGTTGATTCTTTTCGGGAAGGACAATGCCGGAAAGATAGTGGTGTTTCGGTATGCTTTCGCCCAACAGTTCCTCCAGGACGAAAGTGTTGGTACTACCGGTTGAGACCACGATGATGCCGTCGGACAATGCGCGGCGAACGGGGTCGAGCTGTACCACTGCTTTGGCGATGAGTCTTTTCGATTCAGCGGGTGTCAAAACAAAAGTGGTCGCGGACAACGCATCACCTCTCCAATCCCCCAGCGT
>CAYLPL010000295.1:0-1774 GCA_964385545.1 uncultured Clostridia bacterium
CGGTGACATTCATCCGGTCACCGCGGCTGGCAGGAGTCTGACGCTCATCCTCGTCCCGGTGGGATTGTTGCTGGTGTTTGGCCTCGGAGTTTCGCTCGCTACGGAGCGGCTGGATGACCTAATATTGCGCGGTGGTATGGGACGTTTGGAGAGGAGGATCAAGAGATTGCAAAATCACTTCATCGTTTGTGGTTACGGGCGATTGGGCCAGGAGGTCGTGGCCAATCTCCGCAAGCTGGGCTGTCGCGTGGTGGTGATCGATAAGGATCGAGGGCGGCTCACCGAGATGGACGAAGACTTGTACATAGTGGGAGATGCCCTTCGGGAGGATGTCCTCGAGAGGGCCGGTATCCACCGGGCCCGGGCTCTCCTGGCAACCTTCTCGGACGATACCCTAAACGTTTACCTGGTGCTCGAGGCCACGGAAATCGCTCCGGAAACGGAGGTTATATCTACGGCTTCCGATCGCCAGGCGACCAGGCGTCTGTATCTGGCCGGTGCCTCGAGGGTGGTCTCCCCCCAGGTCATGGGAGCGGACATCCTGGCCAAGAGTGCCTACAATCCCTTCATTTATCAGCTGATGTCCGACATGATGGCGGGAGCCACTCCGACGGACAATATCAGCCAGATAGTGGTGAACGAGGGATCCCCTCTGGCGGGGCGTCACCTTCGTGACTTTGCCAAGATGGACATAGATGTTCGAGTCATGTTGATTCGCACGGGCGACTCGACCCGTCTCTCGCCGACGGGCGATGCCCTCTTAGAACCGGGATCCGTATTGGTTGTGCTCGGAAGAACTGAGGAGCTGGAAAAACTGGAACGGATGGGGCTTCCCGGTGAGTAACCGACGGGGCGCAGCGAATTCGGTGGCACCCCGTCGGCGGCAAGAGTATACCTCAGAAATTCATCCCCTCGACTATTCCGCAAAAGAGAATTGTACCGGTGACATCATCCCTTATGAGGAAAAGGAATGGCCGGTCGGCCTTGAACTCGGTGGTAACCCTGGCGGACTCGATACGGATCTCCACGGAAGTGGCCGCGGCCGCCTCGGTACCTTCTTCGTCTACCTCGACGAAGGACTTGTGCAGGACTTCTCCAATGTAGACGTTTTGGCCCTGGGTTATGGGATACATCCGTGAGAAGTCGGCGCGCTCGCGGTCGAAGGCTATCTCCATGCCCATGTCTTTCAATACCTCGTCGAGGGCCTTTTCGTACTCGATTTTGAATTTCGGCACCGATACGTCGATCTCCCGTTCCGAAAAACCGGATAAGATATCCTGCAGCTTCTGTGCGTCCAGATCCGCGAGCAGCTCGTCGATATTGCTCTCCTCGGAAGGCAGCAGAATGTACATTCCCAGTCGACCCTCGCCGTAGGGCAAAGACACACCCTGCATTTTATCGTCCTCGTAATAGGGGCATGTGCGTTCCTCGGCGTGCATGAAGGGAGTGCTTATCACGGAGTCGTCAGAACGATGAAAATCCTCGCTCCGCGTGGCACCGGGATCGAATTCCTCGCTCCACTCCCCCTGGAAATAGACGGCGTTGATGAGGAACATGATGCTGTCGGCACGAATTTCCTCGACCATCTCCTCTATTTTGCCGCCGGTGGCCTCGGCCACCCACTCGTTTATGGTGTCCCGCGCCGCGGGGTCGTCGAAGTCCAGTTCCCTCGTGGTGGCATCGTAGTACTCGTCGTTTACGGTCAGGAATTCTTCTTTGAAGGGGAGTCCCTCCCGTAGCCATATGGAGTTGGCGATGTCGAGTTCGATCTCGG
>CAYLPL010000296.1:0-1769 GCA_964385545.1 uncultured Clostridia bacterium
TCTTATCGGGCGATGAATCGCGGCGAAGCCTTACTTCGGAGAGGGAGCCAGAAAATGAAGGAAAACAAAAAGACAGCCATGCAAAGCGGGGAGATGTCGCGGCGGCGGTTTCTGGGGAGGGCGGCCATGGGCGCCGGCCTGGTTGGGTTGGCTGGGACAAGCTTTGCCGCGGCGGACCCGGCAGAGGAGCCGCAACGAAGCGCCCGGGGAAGCCGACCGAACATTGTTCTTATCTTCACGGACGATCAAGGCTTTTCCGATCTTGGCGTTTTTGGGGCGACCCAGTTCGAGACGCCCGAGATTGATCGCATGGCGGCCCAGGGCATGAAGTTCACCGATTTCTACTCCTGCGCCTCCGTCTGCAGCCCATCGCGGGCGGCGCTGCTGACCGGTTCGTATCCGCCGCGGGTTAGCCTGCCGGGTGTGCTGTTTCCAAGGGACGACCACGGCCTGCATCCGGACGAGGTCACCATCGCCGACCTGCTTAAGGAAGAGGGGTACGCCACGGCCATAATCGGTAAGTGGCACCTCGGGCATCACCCCGAGCTTCTGCCGACGCGGCAGGGCTTCGACTACTATTGGGGCACGCCATATAGCAACGACATGTGGATTGACCCTCGCGCCCCGCTTGCGGAGGACGTCATCCTGCGCGACGGAGCAACCGAGGAGTGGATACGCGACGGGGAGCCGGATGAGCAGCGCCGCAAGAATGACGTGCCCCTCATGATCAACGAGGAGGTCGTTGAATATCCCGTTGATCAGCGGGAGTTGACGAAACGGACAACGGAGGAAGCGATTTCCTTCATGGAGGAGCACCAAAACGAGCCGTTTTTCGTCTATATTCCGCACGCGATGCCCCACATTCCGTTGTTTACCACCGAGGAGTTTGAAGGCCGGAGCGACTATAGCCCGTACGGCGACGTCATCGAGGAACTCGACTGGAGCACAGGCCGGATTCTTGACAAGCTGGAGGAACTCGGCCTCGAAGAGGATACCCTGGTAATCTATACCACGGATAACGGACCCTGGGATCTGGACGGCAACCGGGGCGGCTTCGCTGACCCGTTGCGAGCGGCGAAGTTCTCGACCTACGAGGGTGGGTTCCGTGTCCCCACCGTCATGCGCTGGCCAGGCCGGATTCCGGCGGGTGAGATTCAGAGCGAGGTAGGCGCGACGATCGATTTGCTGCCCACGTTCGCCTACCTCGCTGGGGCCGAGTTACCGGAGGATCGCGTCATCGACGGGAAGAACATCTGGCCGCTGATGTCCGGCGATCCGGATGCAAGGTCGCCGCACGACGCGTTCTACTACTATCGCGGTAACGAGTTGCAGGCGGTGCGCGAGGGGCACTGGAAATACCGGCAAGCGGGAGACGGCCCGGAGGAGCTGTACAACCTCGCCATCGACCTCGGCGAATCGAACAACCTTGCGGCGACGTATCCGGATGTCGCGCAACGGCTGCGAGAGCGGATGGAGCAATTTGACCAGGAACTGAAGGCGTCCCGCCGTCCGCATTATAGTGTAAGCTGAGCAGGGGAATAGGATCGGGCAACCTTTCCCGATGCATGGAGCCGGATCAAGCGGGAGCACTCGAGGGCGCATCGCTCCGATTTGCGGGGCGATGCGCCCTATGGGCGGGGTCGTGTAGTGAACGCGGGATGACCGGGCGCGCGAAAAACGGGTTCCCTACTTCACCAATGAGGGCTTGCCCGGTATTAGACGCGCATACCCCCTTACGGCCTGCTTCGGCCCGTCTCCGTGTATTGTTG
>CAYLPL010000297.1:0-1764 GCA_964385545.1 uncultured Clostridia bacterium
CTAATCTGTCCGATGGCAATCCTGTTCATTTACCGCACCTCTCCCTTAGGCGTCACGCGACCGCGAACGCTTTCTCCTAACGATCCAATAGATCAGTACCGAGACTACCAGGAACAACAGGGACATCGGCCACATAATTGGGGGTAGACTGTCCACTGGGATGAGTCGGTCTTGAGACGAGTGTTGGGCCGCCCGCAAAAGCGGCAAATCCTCCTCCCCCCGGGGTGAAGACGAGACGTAATCCAACACGACGCGCCAAGTCTTTAATTCCTGGCCCCGGGAATCATACAAGACGGCGTCCCCCAAATCATCGATCGGGTTACCGCGGGAGTCCCTGGGACGAACCCGCAGTCGCGGTAACCTATCCCCCACTTCGGGCAAAAACGAGGCTATGTAGGCATCGCCCACCACCAGGTAAAGCTCCTCGTCGTCTCGTTCGATGCTCTTTTTCGACCCGTCCGGGCGAAGCAATTCTACCGAGACTACCGAGCGATAGGTGGGAATGGGCAGGTCCAAAAAGGGAATCCGGCCCCAAAACACCCTGTCGGGAGCGTACTTTACCTCCAGACCGGAAATCTGTAGAAAGAAACTATTGCCAACTACCTGGCTGAGCACCTGCGATGTCTCGAGAAGCCGCACCAAATCGCCACCGGTGAAATACATCGCCGCGAGGGCTGCGCCGGGATCGCCGTCCGGACCGACTCCGAGTCCGACCTGCTCGATGACATCATAGACTGATATGAGTCCCGCGTTATCACCCACCCTCCCGGGATGCAGGCCTCCTCTGATCTGGCCGCTGGCCTGAAATGCCACATCCACCGTATCACCCATAACCTCCTCCGCGGCCCGACGGAAGGCATCCGTCACCAGGTTGCCCATGGGAGTCTCCTCCCCTTTGCCGTCGTGGGGTATAGGCCCGTCCATCGCCGCGACAGGCCGCAACATCTCCCGGTATTCATCATCGGTGAGATCCGCGAGCATGGCATCCAGCCTCTCCCCGCAGTCAGCGACGATCTCAGCGATATCGGGGTCCTCGCGCACATCCCCTCTGATGGGGATCAAAAAGGGTTTCTCCATGGCGGGGTTCTCCACGTGCAGCCGGTCGTCGGCCTCGTCGTAACGCAGGTCCAAGCATCCGAGGTACTCTGCCCGCGATCCCGCCTGGACGATGGTAACATCCTCTTCGGTTACGGGGGCGAAGAGGGCGTCGTGGGAGTGACCGCCGATGATCAGATCTATCCCCGCGACCTCGCGGGCGATCTCGCGGTCCTCCTCGACTCCAGCGTGGGTAATGGCGATGATCACATCTGCTCCCTCGTCTTCGAGGATCTTCACCATCTCCCGGGCCCGACCGATGGGTTCGGCAAAACTCACCGGATTGGCCTCGGGAGCGACGGCGGCAGCCTCATCTCCCAGTATGCCAAAAAAGCCCACCTTTATCGGGCGGTCCCAGCCGTATTCGCCTCCGATTTCCACGACATGTGTCCTCACAAGTCCGGAGTCCTCGAGCGGGTGACCCGATGGTATTTCGGCGCTGGAGTCCACCAGCGCCGGTCCATTAGAACGCGGATAGCCGGCTTCAGCCAGATAGTCGGCGAAGAAATCGGGACCGAAATCCCAGGCATGATTCCCCGGTATGGCGACGTCGTATCCCATGCGAGCCAGCAATTCGTATTCCACCGCCGATTCCCTCAAAGACAACCACGCGAAGGGAGAACCGGTGAAAGAATCACCGGCGCTCACCGTGAGGGTGGGACGGTCGCC
>CAYLPL010000298.1:0-1755 GCA_964385545.1 uncultured Clostridia bacterium
TGTTCTCTCCCGCAAAGCCACCGATAGACGCGTAGCTTCGCGCCAACCGGAATTCGGGCGAACCATCATTACATGCCGATAACCAGCGGAGACCGGGACCGTGGAGTGGGCGAATTCTCTCTCGGAGTGAGCTACTCCTCGACACCACTTCGTCGACCTCGCTCATCTTGGTGAGGAGATGTTGCAAAGAACGCGGGGTGGGATCTTCACAGAACACGAAGATGGCATCATCGATACTCCGCTGGCTTCTGACCAGCGCGCCCGGAGCATAATTCGATCGCGCCGCGCGACGCACCACTTTCAACCACGGATCCGCTTCTTCGACCAAATGAACCAAAAGATTGGCGGTTACCGGCATTCGACCGAGGGAGGTGGCCAGATAGCTGCGTCCACTCCTTTTCAGAAATCCGTACCGCCAGAAATCACGTAGGCCCCGGTCCACTCCCAGGCTCGAAACTGCGCGCGCGAAATCGGCACTATTTTCGGCCTGACGCGTCCCGATCTGGGCGCGTCCTTCCGACATCAGGTGTTGTACCTCTCCGAACAAACTCGGCCTTTCCCAGGTCGGAAGCCACATCTCCATACCGGCCCTCGCGGCGTCCGGGTCGAGATCGGATAGTGTTCCCCACCCCGCAGCCGACATGCTGACGGTAAAGGGGAACGAACCGCTTGAACTCGTAGCACTCGAACCGAAGCGGCGAGAAATCGCACCGCCCAAAACGATGGTTCCTTCCATCATCAGGACATAATCCCAGGGATTAGCCAGACTGTTGCCTTCGAAGCTTTGTGATGCATTCGGCCCACCGACTGCACCCGGGTAGAATTGACCTGTGGACACCGCCTCGAGTTTCGGCGATCCCTCGAGAAACAGAGAGTACGCCAGCCAGCTCCGCACTGAATCTGTGTCCCAATCTGCTGAATTCTCATCTGCTGGTATCACTTCCAGCACCCGCTGAAGGAAATTGGCAGCAAACTCCATCCGTCCGTCGGAAGCACCGCTCCCCAACACCGGGGCGAATCTAGCCTTCTCGCCTGCAAGAACGCCAACGGCATCCATCCATTCGACGTACTTGTCCGGCATGTCGGCCCGAAGCCGTCGCAGGAGTTCCGCCTTACCCTTATCCTTCGGTCTGTTATCCAGTCCCATTTCGTCCAGTATTCGCCAAGTCAACGCCGCAGCGTGGCGGTACTCTTCGAGCCTCGGAGAAGTCGAGGCTTCGAGGTCGCTCAGCGCACGTTTCGCACCCGCTAATCCCCAAAAGACCGAATCCCCGTTCCAGGGCGACAGAATGGGAGACGGAACATAATGCTCGAGCAGAAACTTCTCCAGTGCCTCCCTGTCGAGTCTGCTCCGAAGACAAAGGTGATTCCCATCCCAATATGCCCTCGCGCCCCGATCAGCCTGTTCCGCCACCAGCCTGAATAGACCGACGGTCTTCAAGTAGTTAACCAGGGGTTCCGCCGTACAGCCTTTCAACCTGATGTCAACGACCATAACTATCATTCCCCACCCCAATGTTGCCGCTGACTCGCATGTCGGCAACTCTAACTAGTGCCTCAAGATAGGCGAGCCTAAATGGTCCCAGTGACGATGAATGGAGGAGATCGAGGGTTCGTTGCAGCCAGGACCTGCACCCCGCTGTCGCTCCCATCTCCGCCGGGAGTAGGTCCAAAACGGTTTCTCCCAGGACCGCATCTTCTGTCAGGCATACGGCCGGCAGCCGATCCCCCTCCTTGATACCCAGTATCGATCTC
>CAYLPL010000299.1:0-1737 GCA_964385545.1 uncultured Clostridia bacterium
ATCATCGCCCGGGTTCGCGAGGAAAGGGCCTTTCGCAACATGTCCGGCGTCATCTTGAAGTCGGTTTCCTCGTCGGTTTGCACCGCGACGGGAGTGGCGCCGGCGAGTTTGACCTGCTGCGGATAGCTCACCCAATAGGGTGCGACGATGACTACCTCGTCCCCCGGATCCACCAGGGCCATCAACGCATTGTATATGGACTGCTTGGCCCCGGTGGAAACCAGGACTTGATCCGGGCGGTAATGCAGGCCGTTGTCCTCTTCGAACTTGCGGCAAACCGCCTCTTTTAGCGGTGCGATACCCGGGTTGGCGGTGTAGCGCGTCTGGTTATCGTGGATGGCCTCGATGGCGGCCTCTTTGATATGTTCTGGGGTCGGGTAATCGGGTTCTCCCACTCCGAACTTGACGATGTCCTTACCTTCGGCCTCCAAAGCCTTGGCCTTGGCATCCATGGCGAGGGTCGCCGATGGACTTACGGCCTGTAATCTCTTGGATATCATTACGCCTATCCCTCCGATCTCGAGTTACGGGGTGGAGACCGCAAAACCTCCCACGGCTCCACCCATAGTGTATCTACTTAGGCTATCCCGTCCAATACCCGGGCTCCCTTTGGCATCAGCCGGGCAGGGAGAAGGGATCCTCGGGCCGTCCGCCGTAGAGCATCCCTCCCGATGGGTCGATGGCCCGTGCGGTCAGGCCGGCGTCCTTGAGGCTCGCGACCCCCAGTTCGGTGGTCAGCAGGGTAGATCCGGATCCCACCAGCGCCCCATACCACGACACCAGCCGACCTCCGACGAAACTAAATGCGGGGCGGCCGCTTTCGGGATCTATGCCGGTCACGTCGGCGTCGGCTCCCTCGCCGAGATGACCCTTTTGGGGGCAGCCCAGCATCCGGGCGGGGTTGAGCGAGGTCTTCAGTACGAACTCTTCCGGCGTCAGCACCTCGGTCCTCACCAGGGCCATGCCGGAACTCACGTTGACGTTGCGCGGGTGAGCCCCTCCGTCGCTGGCGATGGCGTCGACGACGAAGTTACCATCCCTATCGCGGGCGGTGGCCGCGAGCAGCCTGCCCACGGGTGAGTTTACCGGGCAGTTGACGGAAGTGATCGTGTCGCGCTCCCTCCAGCTGCGCACGGCCTCCTCGCCGGTAATATTGGCGTTTTCCCCCCCGATCGGGGCATTGATCCGGGCCCATCCGTCGCTGATGGCTGCCTCCAATCCCTCCTCGGTTGCAGGGTATCCCGCAAACGTGAGGCACTGCTGGGTGGCCTTGCTCTCGGGTACCCCGCCGGTACACTTACCGCTGGTTCCATTTATGGTAGCGATATAAGATTCGCTTACGATATCGCGGTTGTCGGTGAGAAAATCCAGCGCCTCGACGATCTCGTCTAAGGCCCTTTCCCTTATCTGGCCGCGGCAGTACGAATTGATGTGGGGAATGTGCAGTTTCAAGTCGCGGGCGAGTTCCACCGATTCGATGAAACCCTCGATGTTGCTCCCGGTCCGCGTGCTGCCTCCGTGGAAGGCGACATAGGCGCGGGCCTCGTTGGCCACCTCGATGGTCTCCCTCGTCGCCTCCGGAGTCATGGGGTAATGACCGCCCAGTATCTTCAGTCCGATGGCCCCGGCTTCGAGGGATCGCTCCAAGAGCTCCTCGAGCTCCGCCCGATCCGGGTTCTCGTCTTTGACCGTTAATCCCGGTCGCACCTGTTGCAGGGCGGCGACGTTCAATCCGGC
>CAYLPL010000300.1:0-1719 GCA_964385545.1 uncultured Clostridia bacterium
TGGGGAACTCGCCGAACGCACGGAGGCATTCATCGGGCAATTCGACGGGTTCCTGACGGCCCGGGATCTGGCCGATTTCACCCCGGAGTGGGTGGACCCCATATCCGTGGACTAGCGCGGCTACAGTGTCTGGGAAATCCCGCCAAACGGCCAGGGACTCGTGGCACTGATCGCGCTGAACATCTTGAAGGGATTCGAGTTGAGCACCCGCGACGACGTGGAGACCTTCCACCTTCAAATCGAAGCCATAAAGCTCGGCTTCGCCGACGGGCTGAAATACATTACCGACCCCGATCACATGAAGGTACCCGTCGAGGATCTCCTGTCCGAAGGCTACGCCGCCGAGCGCCGGAAATTGATAGGTCACCGGGCGCTCGATCCCGTGCCGGGACGTCCTCCCTCGGGGGGAACGGTATATCTTTGCACCGCCGATTCGCGGGGCAATATGGTTTCTTTCATCCAAAGCAATTACATGGGGTTCGGATCCGGGATAGTCGTGCCCGAAACCGGTATAAGCCTTCAGAATCGCGGGGCGAACTTCTCCCTCGATCCCAAACACCACAATGTCATCGAGGGTGGAAAGAGAACCTACCACACCATAATCCCCGGGTTCCTAACTCACGACGGGAAACCCATCGGTCCCTTCGGCGTAATGGGTGGATTCATGCAGCCCCAGGGCCACCTGCAGGTCATCTCTAACGTCTTGGATTTCGGCCTGAACCCCCAAGCCGCCCTGGACGCACCGCGCTTCCAATGGAGTGCCGAAAGGACCGTCAGCCTGGAGCACGCCGTTCCGGAACACATCGGCCTGGCGTTGGCGGCCCGGGGCCACGACATCCGATGGGCACTCGGTTCCGGAGGTTTCGGGCGGGGTCAAATAGTGTGGCGCCACACCGAAGACGTCCTCGTAGGGGCCACAGAACCGCGAACGGACGGCGCAGTCCTGGCCTGGTAGAAGAACTCCTAACGAAGTGGCGAGTGTGGGGTCGGCACTAGATCGACCCCACACTTTGTACTTTGACGGGACCAATCACGGGGCACTATCTCGCGAAAGCTCCCCCGTCAATCCAAGAACTTCTGTATCTCGATACGATAACCACCGGGATCTTCCGCGAAGAAACAATACACGCCTATGTCTTCGTGGGTGGTGGGGGGTGTAACGATAGTGACTCCATTATCCCGCATATGACGATACCAGGCGTCGACGTCTTCGACCACCAGCGTTAGTAAGACGCCCTCACCTCCCGTCGCCGTCATCGATCCCCGCGATTCGTCGACCAGACCCACGTAGGCCCTGTCATTCAACCGGAAGATCTTTGCCCACCCCTGATCGATCTGCAAATCCAAACCCAAAACGTCCCGGTAAAAGGGAACCACGGGGTCGAGATCTGTGTAATATAGAAAGGTTATCGGGTACTCTATCTGCACTTTATCCACCTCCTTCGTGTCTTGGAATTGGCCGCGGACGAGCGTCCTCTTCGGATCGAAGTCCCCGCCCTCACTATTTTTGCGGGGCGTCCCCCGATTCCGCCAGCGAGAGCCCCGCAGCGAGCGAGCCCTTGCCGCTATCTTTCGCCATGTAAAGCCGACGATCCGCGCGTTGGAGGAAGTCATCCTGATCCTCGCCCTCACGCAGTGTCGCCAGGCCGAAGCTGCACGTCAATCCCACGTCCTCGGAAAGAACCTGCCGCACGCGTCCCAGCACCTTCACTCCCTCGC
>CAYLPL010000301.1:0-1694 GCA_964385545.1 uncultured Clostridia bacterium
GAGGTGGAGGAAAGGCGGGAGAGGCAGACACGAGAGTGTGGGATGGGAGAGAGTATGTGCACCTGGTCAGGTCGAAATCTTCGGACCAGGGCCGACGGGAGCCGGGGGCGCGGGTCGAGGCCGTGGCGGGGAGGTGTCACCTGAAGGCCCGCTACGTTAGGGAAGATGAGCGGGAGGCAGGGATTAGGACTCACCTGAACCTCGGCCATACCACGGCGCATGCGCTTGGGACTGCCTCTGGGGGTGAGGTATCCCACGGCCAGGCGGTGGGATATGGCCTGCACGTCGCCTTGCGGCTTTCCGAAAGACTGGGCTATCTGGCGGGAGATGATCGCGAAGAAATGGAAGATTTCCTGGCACCGTGGGGATTTTCCACCGGCTTGGAGGGCTTTCCCGATGCGCCGGATGCCGAAGCAGTCGTGGCGGCGATGGCTTCGGATAAGAAGAGGCGCGGCAGACGCCTGCGGTGGGTGTTACTGCGCGCTCCCGGCCGCGTGCTTGTGACCGAGGATGTGCCCGAGGACGAGATATTCGCGGCCCTGAAGGGGGAATGAGGGTGAAAATAGCCATCATAAATGGTCCCAATCTCAACCTCTTGGGAACCCGAGAACCTACGATTTACGGCGAGGAAACCCTCGATGACATCGAGGCTCAACTGGAAATATTGGCCCGCGAGCTCGGGGTGACCCTTGAGTTTTGCCAGCACAACGCCGAGGGGGACCTCGTTGACGCGATTCAGCGTGCCGGGGAAGAGTGCGCGGGCATCGTGCTGAATGCGGCCGCCTACACTCATTACGGGCTGGCCCTTCGCGATGCCATCTCGGCCGTACCGATTCCCACCGTGGAGGTACATATCAGTAACGTGTTTGCCCGCGAGGAATTCAGATCACAGTCCGTCATTGCTCCCGTGTGCGCGGGAGGGGTGTGGGGCATGGGATCCCTGGGATACCGGGTGGCCTTATCCGCGCTGGTGGAGATGATCGAATCCTGCCGCTGATCCGGTTATCGAGACTTCATCCCCTGGCGGGAACGAGGGAATTGAGCTATTATCTGGGAGATAACGGCGGACCTTCGAGGTGATCAACGGTGCGCATAATCGGCGGCAGATACCGCGGACATAGACTCCGGAGTCCGCCGGGAGGGGCGACGAGACCGACTTCGGATAGGGTGCGAGAGGCGATATTCGACATGTTGGGCGATGTGCCCCCCGGCGTAACGGTTCTCGATTTGTACGCGGGTTCGGGTGCCCTCGGCCTCGAATCCCTGAGCCGAGGGAGCGACTTCGCCATCTTCGTGGATTCGTCGCGGGAAGCGTGCCGGATCATCAAGAGCAACGCCGAAGCTTTGGGTGTAGGCGATAAATGCCGTATCATTAGAGCAGATGTCGCAGATTTCCTCCGCCGCGACGTTCGGGAAGGCGATGGCGTGCAGCTGGTATTCATGGATCCACCCTACGCCTCGGGCTTCCCCGGCGAGACACTCGATCTTGTTACCTCGTGGTCGGGTCTCGGGGATCCGGCGCTGATAGTGATGGAAACGGCCCGCGGTTGTGCCCCGGTTCTGGAGGAATCGCGGCCTTTCGACGAGAATCTCACTTTGATGAGGCGGCGAAATTACTCGAATACCGCGGTGGTCATTTTTCGGTTCGATGCGGGAAGGGAGAACTAGCTTGGAACGCAAGGCGATGTGCCCGG
>CAYLPL010000302.1:0-1679 GCA_964385545.1 uncultured Clostridia bacterium
CGGTTGGAGACCGCGTTTCCCGGGCGATGATGACCCAAGAAGCGGACTTCGACCCCGAGGCGTCCGTATTGTCCACGGTCATGGAAGCCCTCGAGGTTCCTCGCCGGCTCGAAGACCGGCTACGGGAGTTGGAAACAGCCATATCGGAATGCAACGACGATGTGCGACGGCGGCATCTGCTGGAACGATACGGACGTCTAATGACCAGTTTCGAGGACGCCGGCGGATATGGCATCGAAGCCCGGGCGCGAGAGATACTCGGAGGGCTGGGATTCACCGAGGACATGCTCGATCGACGCGTCGGCACATTCTCGGGTGGGGAGGGGGTGCGGCTCGCGCTGGCGCGGGCTTTGCTGAGAGAGCCCAGTATACTCCTGCTCGACGAACCTACCAACCACCTGGATTTAGCTTCGAACGAGTGGTTGGAAGAATTCCTGCGCGGCTATCCCGGTACCCTGGTGGTGGTATCCCACGATCGGTACTTCTTGGATCGAGTCGCGACCTCGATTTTGGAAATACTGGGTGGAGGAGTTGAAGTCTACCGGGGCAACTACTCCGCCTACGTAAAGGAGCGAGAGGTTCGCCGGGAGAGACAGATGGCAAAATACCGGCGGCAGGAGGAAGAGATCGAGAGATTGCGGGATTTCGTAAGACGTTACGGAGCGGGCCAGAGGGCTCGGGAGGCCAAGGACCGCGAGAAGAAGATCGAACGCATGGAGCGGGTTGAACCGCCGCCTGAGCTCCCCGGAGGTATTAACTTAACCCTGCGCGCACCCCGCAGTGGCCGGGAGGTTCTGCGAGCCAGAGGGCTACATATACGTCGCGGTGCAGAGGTGCTAGTAGAGGACCTGGATCTGGATCTGTATCGGCAGCAAAAGATCGCGTTACTCGGCCCCAACGGTGCGGGAAAGACGACGCTCCTGCGCGCTTTGGTGGGAGAAACTCCCCCCGAGGGCGGGCAGATAAGGTACGGCGTGGGAGTAACCACGGCCTATTTCCCGCAGGACTTGGCCTTTAGCGACGAGAGCGTGAGCGTGGTAGACGAGATACGTCGAAGCTTCCGCGGCATGCCGATAAGCGAGGTGCGTTCCCATCTGGCCAAATTCGGTTTCACCGGGGACGACGTCTTCGATCCGCTTTATACCCTCAGCGGCGGCGAACGCACCCGGCTCCATCTCGCCCGGATAGAACTCGCAGAGGCCACGCTGTTGGTTTTGGACGAGCCGACGAATCACCTGGACCTGGCGGCCAGGGAGGGGCTGGAGGAGGCCCTGGCTGAATTCGACGGGACGGCGATATTCGTCACCCCCGATCGTTACTTCGTAGATCGCGTGGCTACCGACCTATGGGTCCTGCGTGATGCTCGACTGGAAGCTTACTCGGGCGGCTACACCGAATACCGAAGACGGATGGCCGCCTGGGATCGGGCTCGATCCCAGGCCGAGAGTGCGGATCCTCGCCGTGACGATACGAGGGAATCTCCGCGACGGGCGGGCACGGGGAAGGAACGGACCCCGGCGCCGAAGGATGAGGACTTAGATCGCCTCGAAGAAGAAATCGAGCGTCTTGAAAAGGAACGTGAAGAGCTCGCATCTGTTCTCGGCGAGCCGGGCTCCTATCACGGAGGAAAGGGTGGCGAGGAAGTGCAGCGCTATCACCAGATCGAAAAGAGACTCGCC
>CAYLPL010000303.1:0-1655 GCA_964385545.1 uncultured Clostridia bacterium
ACAGGGGACATCCGTCCCCTACGGGGAGGCAAGCCTCCCCTACCCCGCACTCGCACCTCGGTCCCGGCGTGATCCACCCCGGCACCGAGGGCGCGCAACAGATCCAGCGTGCTGCGCACGTCGCGTCCCGGGGCAAAATTGGAAATGCGGAGTTCGCCTTCGCCCAACGCGCCGAAGATAGCCGCCCGATGGGAGATGGACTTATCCCCTGGAACCTTAACTCGACCCCGCAGGGGGCCGGCCGCTTCGAGAGAGAGCATCAGTATCCCCTCGCTTTCAAGAGATCTTCCCGTATCTTCGACATCAGGGCGGCCAATTCCCCGCGATCCCCGGCGGCCACCAGCTCCCTCATGTGGGATAGCGAATCGATGGCTCCGTCGAGCAACGGTAACAATTGCTGGCGATTGTAAATGCAGATATCCGCCCCCATCGCCGGGGAGCCAGCGGCCACGCGGGTGGTGTCGCGGAATCCCCCCGCCATGAGGCGGCGAAAATCCTCCGGGTAGCTGTCGTGGGCGCGACACGACGTTTCGGCCGTGGCACAGGCCATCATTAGGGGTAGATGGCTGGTGTGGGCGGCCAATTCATCGTGCAGTTCTTCGTCCATCCGTACCGGCGTGGCCCCAGTGGCCCGAATCATCTCGTTCACCAGGGGATCACCGCGCCCCACCACTATCCAGTTAGCGCCGACGAACATACCCTTCTTCGCTCCGTCTATCCCCATCTCTTCGGATCCCGCCATCGGGTGCCCCGGCACGTAGACCATGCCGCAGGGAATGATCTCCCACAATTCTCGTATCAACGGTGCCTTGACGCTTCCCACGTCGGTGATGACGGCATCCCTTCGCAGGTGGGGCAAAAGTGCCGCCAGCGAGTCACCGATGGCCGCGAGGGGAGCGGCCAGGACGACGACATCGGCGCGTCCCGTCGGCCCCTCGGCAGATTCGGGGGCCTGGGCGCACGACACCGCCCCCATCGCTACCGCCATCTCGCGGGCGCGGGGGTCGGGGTCGACACCCACCACCTCTCCTGCCTTCCCGCCCAGCGCCAAACCCAAAGAACCACCCATCAGACCCAGCCCAGAGATGAGTACGGTGGATTCTTCAAGCCGTCGCTTCAACAGCGATCCCCCTATCCACCGCTTCGGCCACGGGCTCGAGGGTTTTCATCATGCCCGAGAAATCTTCCAGTGTTAGTGATTGCGGACCGTCCGATAGGGCTTCCTCGGGCCTGGGATGTACCTCGATCAATAGACCGTCGGCACCCGCGGCGATCGCGGCGCGACTCATGGCGGCCACCAGGTCCGCCCTTCCAGTGCCGTGACTCGGATCCACGATGACCGGGAGGTGACTGAGGCCCTTGACCAGGGGTACGGAACTTAAGTCCAGGGTATTCCTAGTGTAACCCTCGAAGGTCCGTATCCCCCGTTCGCAGAGGATCACCCGGTGATTGCCGCCGCTGAGGACGTACTCCGCCGACATCAACCATTCCTCCACCGAAGACATCATGCCTCGCTTCAGGAGAACCGGCTTGTCGATGGCGCCGACCTCGTGCAACAAGCTGTAATTCTGCATGTTCCGGGCGCCGATCTGAAGGATGTCGGCGTAGGAGGATACCAGTTCCACGTCCGCGGGCGACAAGACCTCCGTTACCAC
>CAYLPL010000304.1:0-1643 GCA_964385545.1 uncultured Clostridia bacterium
CCCGAAGAATTGGCGAAGGCCGTGATGGGGTATCTGGGAATAGTGCTAAGCAACTTCAGTTGTCGACAGAACACTTTAAGCCGAATTGATCCAACTCGCGAAACGGTATCGCAAGTCTTCAACCGCCAGGCCCTGGCAATGATATGGGATCACATGGAAGCAAACCCATTTAGCGCAGTTACAGGCGATTTCAAATCTCCCTTAGGTTGGGTGCTCCGCTACCTTCGCGCGAATCCCTCCACCGGCGCCGTTCCAGCCCACGCCTTCCAGGCCTCCGCAACGGATTTACCCTTCGAGGACGGAAGCATGGACGCGATATTCACCGACCCGCCGTACTACGACAGTGTTCCCTACGCCGCTCTGTCGGATTTCTTCTACGTATGGCTCAAGAGGACGGTAGGCGATATTTTCCCCGACCTTTTCTCAACCCCGGCGGTACCCAAATCCGATGAGGCCATCATGGAGCCCACGAGGCACGAGACCAAGGAAGAGGCCAAGATCTTCTTCGAGACCATGATCCAGAACTCATTCAAGGAGATGTACCGGATTCTGAAGCCCGGCGGCATTGCCACCATCGTCTACGCCCATAAGAGTACCGACGGTTGGGAGACCATGCTCAACGCCCTGATCCAATCCGGATTCGTTGTCACCGCCTCCTGGCCCATCCATACGGAGATGAAATCACGTTTGCGTGCCGCCCGTTCCGCCGCCCTGGCCTCCTCCATCTACATGGTGTGTCGTAAGGCTTCCCGCGAGGAGGTGGGCTTCTGGTCCGACATCCAGCCCAGCATCGCAGAACGGGTGCGGCAAAAGGCGGAACAGTTCTGGAACCAGGGCGTGGTGGGCGGTGACTTCTTCATCAGCTGCATCGGGCCGGGGATGGAGATCTTCTCGAGGTACGAACGTGTCGAGACTTACACCGGTGAGAAGGTTTCCACGCGGGATCTTTTGCAATTCATCCGGGAACAATCCGCCGAATACCTGGTACGGCAGCTCCTCGGCGGTGAGGCCAGCGAATTGGTGGAACCGGAATCCCGATTCTACCTCACTTATCGCTGGTCCTTCGGGGACAACACCGTACCCTTCGACGACGCCCGAAAGATCGCAAGTGCCCAGGGTGTGGACCTCGCCAACATGTGGGGTGAGGGCGGTTTCATCAAGAAATCCGGTGCGAATGTGAGGGCGCTCGGCCCCACCGCCAGGGGTCGCAAACACGGGATGCAAACCATGGTGGACGTAATGCACCGGGCCTGCCTCCTTTGGCGCGATGGCAATCGAGATGCCCTCGCCCAACATTTGAAGAACACCGGTTATGCCGATCGGCCGGCCTTTTGGGTCTTCTGCCAGGCCATAGCAGAATCCCTCGATAACGGGAACAAGGAGAAACAACTGTTGGAAGGTCTCCTAATGCGTCGCGACAGTTACCATACACAAAGACAGATCGGTCTTGAATTGGATCGGGAGGAGGAATCATGAGGAACTGGTTCGACGTAATCAAACCGCACCAGGACATCATCCGTGGAGGGTTCGACGAATCCATCTTCGCCGCGGATCTCGACGATGTGCACCACGGGAGGGCAGCCCTGGACTACAGTGACCCTGAACGTTTTTTCAAAAAGACTTACCTCACCGAAGGTCTCGGG
>CAYLPL010000305.1:0-1642 GCA_964385545.1 uncultured Clostridia bacterium
TCTGCGGGAGATAGGTGTCCACCCTGGGTGTACAAGATCCGATCGCATAGTATTGTCCACATAGCCTCCACAGTAGTCGGGACGTCTGCCTCTTTGCCGTTCCCTTTGTACTGCCGCCAACTTGTTTCCGTGTCGTTCGCCGGATCATGTAGCCACAAGTACACCGCAAGGGTTGGATGGACTTCCGTTACAGCCCACTGGTGTTTGGGGAGTTCTTCTTCTGAAAAGATCGGGAACAGCGGAAGTTGATCAAAGGCTGCATCGAACCGTCCTACTCGAGGCAATCCAAGAACATTCCGGGAGATGACCCAGTGCGAGAGACCGGAAAATCCCAACACCGAGACCCCGGGCTCCTTTGACGCATCAACGATACGACGTCTTTGCACATCGTCCGAGGCAGTCTTGTCAGTCCTCTCGATCGGTCGGGTCGTGAGGCTCTCGGCCCTTTCATCGCCGTTTGTCTTCTCCACGTTGATCGCATCAGGTTTTTGGAGGCCGGAAAGTGGTGCATCCCAACAGACGAGACAAGAATTGGTACCGAACGGCTTCTTGCCGCACTCGACTTGGGCTACTTGAGATGGCAATAGCTCTCGAAGCTCCTCGGGTGTCATCGGGCGATCGATCCCGTCACTATTCGGTTTTCCAGGATTAGGGTCTGGTACACCGGGTGCGAAGACATATGAACCCTTTTCCCCAGATGCCGGATCGATCCCGATCACCACCCGGTGTGGATTAATTTCGCCCGGACCTTTGATAGATTCATCGTTACGCGTCACTACTTTCACCCCCCTTCCTCACAAACTCCCGCTGCTCCGGCGTCTCCGGATACGATCCGACGGCCTTGATCTCGGCTATGGCTTCATCGTACTCGTAGCCCAGTTTCATCAGGACCGCCACGGCAAACATGCCGGTGCGACCAAACCCCGCTCCGCAGTGGACGAAGACGCGCTCTCCTGATTCGACCTTTGTGGCGACTCGTGCGGCCTGGTTCCAGAATACCGGTACCTGAAACGGTACGGGGACGCTGAAGTCGTCGATCGGTAGACGGATGACCTCGACGTCTGTCTCTCCATGCCGGGCCAGCCAGTCCGCGTATTCCGGGCTTTCCGCGGCGACCTGCTCTTGCGGTGCCAGGCAGACCACAGTGCGAATCCGGTTTTCACGCATCTCTTCAAGCCATCCGGGGAAGTCTCCTTGGGGGCGTCCGCGCTTTTTGCGCCCGGGCATCGCGTCCAAATACAGTTTATCGTTCCATGATCTCATATGCATGGTACGATTATACTCGCCTTGCGCGACACGAAGTGTCATACACCCCTTCCGAGTCGGTATTGTGCGTTGGGGTGAGGACAACGCCCCGCAGAACGCCAGTTCACCATAATCCGATGTTTCGATAGTGCTCGGCGTTGCGGGGGAAGGGGTCGTTCTCGGTCCAGCCCTCGTGTTCCAGGTCGGAGAGTATATGGCGGCGAGCGACTGGCTCGGCGTCAGGTCCGAATGTCGCAACGGCTTCCTTGATTCCTTCTTCATGGTGACGGAGAAACCGGTGGCGTGAACCGTACGGCTCCTGTCCGGCGAACTCGTCCAACCAGCGGTGCAGTTCCTCCCAACGGCGTCCGAAGAGGCGTTCCGACTCATCGCAATG
>CAYLPL010000306.1:0-1631 GCA_964385545.1 uncultured Clostridia bacterium
GTGGGTTTTCGGTGGAAGCGGTCTCCCGGGAAACAACGGTGTTCTCGCCCAGTACGCCTCACCCTCGGGGGTCCTCATCGACGGCCTCCTCTACAGCAACCGGACCTCCGCCTCCGACGATCGATACCGGGGCTTCGGCTCGACAAGGGTATTGAATAGGGCGGAAAAACTGCATGAAAAAGGGGGATGGAATGCCGCGGGGGAGCTCATCGCCCCGGAGGACGCGATCGATCCCGATCCGAGCACCGCAACCCGGTCGATGTGCAGAGACAGCTCGGGCACCGACACCGACTCCCGGAACGACTGGCACGTCGTTCCTACCGGAGGGTACACCTTCGGCGGAGTCAACAGCGACGACGTATATGAGCCGTAAAATTTCGGCCGCGTTTACAGGTGATCGGAGAAGAGGGCGACGATATCGTCCTTCGATCCGGCGCCTACTTTCTGCGCCGTGACTTCACCGGATTTGAAGAGTATCATTGTGGGTATGCTCACCACGTTGTATTTAGAGGCGACGTCGGTCCCCTGGTCGACATTGAACTTTCCTACTTTGAGCTTTCCTTGATACTCGTCCGAAATCTCCTCGAGTATCGGAGCGACCATCTTACAGGGGACGCACCAATCCGCCCAGAAGTCCACCAGCACGGGGATATCCGATTTAAGGACCTCTTCGTCGAAGTTGTCCGGAGTTAACGTAACTTCAGATGCCATGTTCCCTTTCCTCCATAAAGCGTGGTTTCAGATCGTGCAAACGAAAATCGCTTATAATACTATGTACCGAATCGTAAATAGTTTCCACCCGTTTTTTCTCTTCCTCCTCGATAAATTCCTTGCTCGCCACATCTTTCAAGAATAGGGCGATCCTATGAAGGAAAAAAGAACCCCTCAGAATGCATCTCTGCCCCTCCCGTTCCAGGGCGTCCCAATCCCGGGGAAATCTTTCTAAGTACCTGCAGTAGGTAGAGAGGACCGGAGGGTACGGGTCGCGCCGGGGCACGCAGAGCTCCTCCGCTTCCGCCTCCAGGTGGTTCCGGGTCTCATAGAGGACCGAAAATGCGGGACGGCGCAGAAGCTCCGACACGGTCCCCCAATACCGTTTGTCGAACTCCGCCAAAGCCCCGAAGAGTTTTTTGACATCGGGAGAGGCGTCGGATCCCAAGGAGAGTTCAGGGTAGTGCTCTATCCGCTTCCGATTCTCCTCCATGATGCGGTCGGCGAAGCTCACCTTCCGGGTTACGTCCTCCCGCGGCGGGGGCGGTTCCGCGGCGGCCCCCCACTTCCATCAGGCCGCCCGGGCGCGGCAACTCGGCCGCTAGGTTGCGCGGGAGGTCCGCGGCACCGTTGAGGACATATAGCCGGTCCACGCCCGCGGGCCGCAGGTGGTCCAGGTGCAGCTCTCCCGTCCAGTCCCCCGCCCCCCGCCGGCAGACCACAGAGTCGGGCGGCATCTGGAAGAGGTGCTCGGAAGCCCTCAACTGGCCTTCCCGGTATGTCGCATCGCGCGCCTGTTGTTCGGCCTTCGCGAACTCCACGAAGCGCCGGCCCGACATCGCCACGGCGACCCGCCGCGTGATGTGCCGCGGCGGGCCGTCGTCCCCCGGCATGATGACCGTGCGCTCGAACACCTGTTC
>CAYLPL010000307.1:0-1622 GCA_964385545.1 uncultured Clostridia bacterium
CGCGCATACTTAAGCTGTCCCACCTCGGGCATCTGCTTCATGGGCATGGGTACGGGGTCGCCTTTGGCCGGATCGCGCACGCCGAACAGTTCGTTGGCGGCCGCCTCGAGGTATAAATTCACGTCTTCGCCCCCGGCGCAGGGATCAAAAAGTCGATAACGATCGCGCACGAATGGCTTGAGGTGGGCCGAACTGCCGGTGAGCCCCTGCAGTGGCTCGCCCTCGGCCGACACCACAAGGGCTTCCCCGCCAAAATTCAGCAGGGCCACCACTTCCTGCCCTTCCCATTCGGGCGGAACGGTCCCGCTCAGGTGAAACCATCCCGAGTGCCAGTTCTCGCCCCACTGCTGACCCTCGCTGAACTCCGCCCATTCGCGCTCTCCTATTTGGCCAAACGGTATCGGGTTTTCGGACACGGTTCCCCGGATATCAAATACGACGTGGTGCCGGTAGAAATACTCCGGCAGCAGCTCATAGCAACGGTTGATATGCTCCTGTATTACCTCGACTTCTGACTTTTTCATGATCTTGTCCTCGTGACGTGTGAATCAGGTGTGTATAAGGATATCGGAACGTGCGGATCGGATTGCACGTGGCGGGAAGACCGTTGGTTGTTCGGAGGTCCATACGGCATGGTGCTGGTTTCTCCGCCACCCGCTCGACGCCGCTTCTGTCCCGCCGGATTGTTGCCGTGACAATATGAATCCCCGGATGTCTACTCCGTCTGTCCCTTTGCCCGCTCAACGTCTTCGGGCCGGAAATCGGCATGGTGTCGGTACAGCCAGAGCCAGCCGTTTTCCAGAGCCGGGTACCTGGTTTCCGGTAATTCTTCCCCCTCATTGACGGTTTCTCGTTCATCATCGGGCGTGCGGAGAACAAAATCCTCACCGCCCATTCGATCCGAGGCGTGGCTGTAGAACTGGAGCATCAGTGCCCCGGAATCAAGCGGCAGCTCACGCGTGCGGACCCGGCCCCAGTCAGCGGGTACCGCGGGCGCAAACGGCATGAGGCTCCACAGGATCAGTACGACCCCACTTATTACCACTCCGTTGACCAGGCCAAGTGATGCACCACCGATCCTGTCCACCAGATTAAAGGAGGGCACTTCGGCGGCAGTGAATCGGTTGCGAAGGCTTCTTGCTATTCCACACATGACCGCAAAAAGCGTTGCAAAACAAACCGGCAGGAGATAATCGGGCCCCGGATATGTCTGCAGAGACGGAACCATTTTGAGAACGAGGCCGGTCAGAGACGTGGCGAAGGTCATGGCTAAGAAGAAGGCAAGGATATGGCGCAGGAGGAAATAGGTGGTCCGGTAGAGCCCGCGTCGATAGCCGTCGAAGGCCATGAAAATAATTATTATCGGGGTTGCGAGCATAAGAAAGATATGCATCGGATTTCTCCTGTCTTACTTAAGGACGCGTCGTATCTCGTCCAGGGTTGTCCTTCCCTCGCAGACTTTGGCCAGGGCATCCCGATGCAGCGTCATGAGATGGTCCCTGCCGGCCGCTTTTTTCACGCTGGAATCCTTCTTCAACTTCTCGGACTTGATGAGTTTTTTCATCGTGTCGTTCACGGTCAGTAGCTCGTAGACGGCCGTCTGTCCCCGGAACCCCGTCCCG
>CAYLPL010000308.1:0-1593 GCA_964385545.1 uncultured Clostridia bacterium
ATACACGGCAAAAAGGCAGAAGATCAATCCAGAGAACGAAGAGATGAAAGCGAAATACAAAGACGCTCACAGCAAGCAAAACGAAGAGACCCTGCGGGTGTGGAAGGAACACGGAGTCAACCCGCTGGCTGGCTGTTTGCCTTTGCTGCTGCAAATGCCGATCATTTTCGCCATGTTTTCGGCCCTGCGGGGATTTGAGTTCGTTGGCAAGGCGGACTTCATTTGGATCCCTAATCTCGCCGAACCCGATCCCCTCTACATCCTGCCGATCATCGCCGCGGTAGCCACCTTCGTGCAGACGAAGATTTCGACGGCCCAGGCAGATGGGGGTAGCAGTCAGGGCGTGATGGTTTACGGTATGCCCCTTTTCATCGGCTACATCGCCATGAGTTTCCCCGCCGGTTTGGCCCTTTATTGGACCGTAACCAATGCCTTCGGGGTGGCGCAGCAGTATATCGTCAATATGATATTGCAACGGGAAGATGAGGCGGCCCAGGCGAGCGTCGACGGGGAGGCCAACTGAGAAAATGGAAGCAATTATTCGCCACGGACGGACTGTCGAGGAAGCGGTCGAGAGTGCGGCAAAGGAATTGGGAGTGGACGCTTCCCGTCTAGAAATCGAGGTGCTCGACGAGGGTTCGCGCGGATTCCTGGGTGTGCTGGGGCATCGAGAGTCCCGAGTTCGAGTGCGAGTTAATACCGATAAGGTGGAGTTGGTACGGGAAATCCTGGAGACCATGCTCTTCCATATAGATCCCGACGTGGAGGTTTCAGTCGAATCCGGCGAACAATTCATCGAGGCCCGCGTGGATGGGGAGGATCTCGGCCTGGTAATTGGACGTCGGGGGGAGACTCTCAACGCCATGCAATACCTGGTGAATATTATCGCGGGGCGGAAATCCCAGGAACGGCGCTCCGTGGTCCTGGACGCCGGGGACTTTCGCCTACGCCGGCGTGAGGACTTGCAGCGTCTGACCCGGAGGATGGCCGATCGGGCGGTAGAAACCGGGCGTAGAGTGCGCCTGGATCCCATGCCTCCCCATGAACGCCGAATCGCTCACCTGGTCCTGCGCGACGACGATCGAGTTGAGACCTATAGCGAGGGCACCGACCCGTCTCGCTTCGTCGTGATAGACCCGCGTCGGTAGCAACTCGCGCTTTTGAAAACCGGGGGATAGTAGTTTCCGAGGGGACCCGCGGTCCCCTTTTTCGTCTCCGATTCTTCTGTCGTGATCGGCGAGGAGGAAGCCATGCTAGGGCACCATTTCACCGAGGAGACCATCGCGGCGGTGGCTACCCCGCCGGGCCGGGGTGGCGTCGCCATAGTACGCATCAGCGGTCCCGAAACCCTCGATATCGCCCGAAGACTCTTGCGCCGACGGGATCGGGGGCAGCTGGAATTATCTCCGCGTCGCATCGAGGTAGGTTTCGCCGTAGACACCGATAACGGAGAAGCCCTGGACCAGGTACTGTGCTTTTACATGCCCGGTCCCCGAAGCTACACGGGGGAAGATGTAGTGGAGATTCACTGCCATGGCGGTCCGGTTCCCGTCGGGCGTATACTGGAGACCGTATTTGCGGCGGGGGCGCGCC
>CAYLPL010000309.1:0-1591 GCA_964385545.1 uncultured Clostridia bacterium
GCTATCACGCCGTTTGCATGGGTGCACAGGCTAAGACGATCGCGTGCGACTGTCTTTATGATTTCCGCGATGCCGAACGGTTCCGGGTAGTCTTTCGGTTGGGTTTCATTGCTCCCCGGTTGAGATCCCTCGTAGGTGTTCTCGCCCTAGTCTTACCGCCCACTGGATCCTTCATCGCCCTGGCTTTTATGTAAGTGGTTACCGGCCACACGGAGGGTTTTCGGTTCTTTGCCGATTTCCCCTTCACATCTTCGGGCCGTGCGAGGGCATTTCTTCCGTCCTGTTAGAGCCCTCTAACCATAATTACCAATTACCGTCTCTTTCTCCACGATAATGATGGTATGGAGCCCTGATTCCGGTCAATCTATCCCGTGAATAACCCGCGATTTCCTGGAGGAACGAGTGTCGCTTCGTGTCCTGGGCGTGTTCATGGCTTCCTTCGTGTATTCCATAGTATCCCCATATTCTTTGGACAAAACAGGTGGCGGGTATATGTTGCCTTCTCCGTTTACTGTATTTGTGCTGGCCATCGCCCGCGCTGGTGTCTTCGAGCTTTTCATCCATCACGTGGCGAGATCTGTGCAGATAGGCTACATGATCGATGGGATCTACGCAGTATCAGCCGTGCGGTGGAGAATGCTACGGTTGATATCGAAGCGGTGATGACCTTTTGCGTTACCAAAGAACGGCCCCGAGACCCCTCCGGTGATCCGCTCGCCGAAATCGCGGTGGGAATACCCCTGTTCGCGAAGCAGATAGATTATCAAGTTTCAGAAGATACGGACAGCACGAGGAATCTATCCTAGTCGGCCGTGCTGGCTTCTGTGGTCGAGATTCCCGACGGAAACGGGAATGGTGCGCCGAGAGTTCTTCGGGACATTTCCTGGTTCGTCTTGTCGGGGGGTGCAGGCTTAAGACATCCGGAAAAAAGGGCAGCAAGAATCTGAAGCGAAAGATATTCGGGCTTTAGAGATAGCTCTCCGTCCAAGGCCTTGATCTTTTGCTCGCGCCTCTCGCATCCCCATCGAGTACATGACGGGGCGACGGACGCCGGAAGATGCGGCTCGCACTCTCTGAAGGCCCATCACCCGGCGTCCGGATAGCACGTGAGGTGGGTTCTCATTTAGTCCAAACTTGCCCTAGGACCCGCAGTGTATTGCCCCCGATCGCTTTACCTATGTCTTCGTCGGAGTACCCGTGTTTGACGAGCCAGCGCACGATATTGGGAAAGCATTCGCTGGGATTTTCCAGCCCTGCCACGTATTGAACCTCCTCGAAGTCCATGTTCGCGTGCGCTTTTCCTATGGAGAGGTGTGATTGGAAGGCGTGATGCAGGCCGACGTGGTCACCGTAAAGGGTGTCCGGACCAAAGGTCACGTGATCTATGCCCAAGAGGTCCACGCAATACTCGAAATGTTCCATGAACGACTCGATAGAATGGGAGCGGTGGTTTTTCGTTAGAGTTGTGTGGGGGGCTGCCTCAATACCGATTAGCCCTCCCTTTTCGGCGCAGGCTCGCAAGACTTCGTCCGGCATCATGCGTGCCGTGTTCCACAAAGCACGGGCTCCGGCGTGACTGATGAAGATGGGA
>CAYLPL010000310.1:0-1588 GCA_964385545.1 uncultured Clostridia bacterium
GCCTTCCACCCGTCGATTTTTGCGGGGTGAAGAATCGAATAGAGCAGGTCGGTGCAGACGTAGGTACCGGCGGAATACGACAAAGAAGCCGGTATCCCGGCCTTCAGCAGTTCTTCCACCAGGGTGCGGGTGGGGAGGGTGCTCCAGTAGGCGGGAGGTCCGTCGGGGATCACGGGGGCGTCGCGGGGAAGGTTGCCCGCGTTGTCGGCGAGGCGGGCATCGCGGATATTGACCGCCAAACGCTCCACCCTAATTCCCGTGACCGACCCCGCCTGTCCCACGCCGATGACCACCTCCGGGCCGAAGTCCCTCACCGCATCCACCACCATTGTCGCCGCCCGTCCGAATACCGTGGGAAGCCGAAGCGAGGATACCACCAGATCCCCGACCCGCTCGCCTTCCATTTTTGACACGGCCAAAGATGATGGATTAACCTCGTCTCCCCCGAAGGGTTCGAAACCGGTCATGAGCAACCGTCGCAATTTACCTACTCCTTTCTCGCCGGATCTTACGGAAGACCCGGGATCACAGCCATCCCATTACCCATCAGCCGGGAGGGGATCGAGAAACTCCCGGTCCTCGAGGCCCCACTCCCGGGCGCCGCGCAGGCATTTTCGCAGGTAATCCCCGCCCGGGGGTATCTCGGGTCCGTCATCCAGTAGATAGATGAACGCTGATACTAGATCGCCTTCCGGCGTGTGCACCGCGACGTTCTTCTTGCGACAACCCGTGGGGAATCCCTCGGCCCGATCCAGGGTTTGTTCATCCCCCGGTGAGATCCGGTATAGCGCTCCGAACACCCGACCGTCGCGAGCCCCGATCAGGGTGAGATTTCCCCGGTATTTCCTGCGGTACCCATCCAGGCATGCCCGGGATATCGGCACCGCATCGGGACATATGCTGGCCATGGTGCAGCGATCGACCAGGCTTCCGTAGGAGAAGTAGTGCCTTTGGTCGGCCCAAGGGCTGAGTTTATCCTCCCGGGTCCCCCGTCGTTCGATGGTGTCCTCGCTCAAGGCGCGTTCCCATCCTCTCATACCGCGCAGTATGCTCCGCCGGATTCTCGTTCGCAGCAAGCCGTCATCCTCAATGCCGCTTTAGGGTGAATCTTATCGTATCCCCGGGTTGTGCCTGACCTATCAGGTGCATGTCCTGTGCGACCACCACACCTATCTTGGCGTATCCTCCGGTCGTTTGAGCATTTACCCCCATCACGATGGGGTTGCCGTCGCCGGGAACCTGCACGGCCCCCGGTACGACGCCCTCGGAGATGATGTCGGGTCCCAGGTCATTGTGGGGAACCTGCCTTTCCCCGATGAGACGAAGCCCCATCCTGTTTGAGTCGGTGGATACCACGAAGGGCTCGCTTCCCAGAATCTGCAGCGCTTTGGGTGGGAAATGATGGATCTGCGGGCCGGGGGTAAGGCGAACTCGTAGTTCGGCGGGAGTCGCGGGCATCATTTCCCGTGGCCCTGGGACCTCCGCCCCGGGATCGAAGTCGTCCGCTCGGCCCAGGACGGTACCGGTGCGGATCGCGCCCCCGTCGATGCCGCCGAATCCCGATACGGTATCGGTGGAACGGCTTCCC
>CAYLPL010000311.1:0-1588 GCA_964385545.1 uncultured Clostridia bacterium
GTGGCCGCCACCGTCGGGGAGGACGAACACTCCGTCGGTATGCGCGAGATTATGGACATAAAGCACGGCGGATTGGAAAAGTACGGCATCGATTGCGTCTACCTGGGAACTTCGGTCCCGGTCGAGAAGGCCATCGACGCCGCCATCGAGACCGACGCCTCCGCCATTCTCATAAGCACGATCATCACGCACGCCGATGTACACCGGCAGAATATGCGCCGCCTCGATCAACTGGCCCGCGAGAAGGGCATTCGCGACCGTGTATTCCTGATAGCCGGGGGAACCCAGGTGACCGATGATATGGCGCGGGAGGCCGGTCTGGATGCCGGTTTCGGCCGCGGTACCACGGGCCAGGATGTGGCCAGTGCCCTGGTCCGCCTGCGCGATGAGGGCCGACGGTGAGTGACTTGCGTGAAGTCGATGTGCTGGTGGCGGAAATCGGCAGCACCACCACCGTCGTGAGCGCCTTCGACGGGATGGGTGACGGGGCGGCCTGCCTCCTGGGCCAGGGAGCCGCCCCGACCACCGTCGAGTCCGGTGACGTGATCGAGGGGCTAGATCTGGCCCTGGATGATCTGCGCGGGAAGTTGGGCGTCCGCGACCTCACCTGGGGGAGATTTCTGGCCTGCTCCAGCGCGGCCGGAGGCCTGCAGATGACGGTCCACGGGTTGGTTTACGATATGACGGTCAAGGCGGCCAACGAGGCCGCCCTCGGTGCCGGAGCCGTGGTGCGCATGGTTACGGCCGGGGAACTGACGGAATCAGATTTGGACCGGGTTCACAGGATACGACCCAACATTCTCCTGTTGGCGGGGGGTGTGGATTACGGGGAGAGGGACACGGCGATCTCGAACGCGAAGAAACTCGCCTCCATGGACCTGGATGTCCCGGTGATCTACGCGGGTAACGTTGCCGCCCGGGAGGAGGTCATTTCCATCCTGGGGGATCGGGTGCACCCGGTGGACAACGTGTATCCCAGGATAGACCAGCTGCGGATAGAGCCCACGCGGCGCGAGATACAAAGGATCTTCGAGGATCACATAGTCAAGGCTCCGGGTATGTCCCGGGTGAGGGAACTGATATCCGGGGAGATCATGCCGGTGCCCGGGGCCGTGATGAAGGCGGCCGAATGCCTGCGAGAGAGGGCCGGAGATCTCGTGGCGGTGGATGTTGGAGGGGCCACCACCGACGTCCATTCGGTCACCGAGGGTTCCGAGGAAATATCGCGGGTTTTGATCGCACCCGAGCCGACTGCTAAGCGGACGGTGGAGGGGGATCTCGGGGTTTACGTGAACGCCTCGAACCTGGTGGAGCGCATCGGTCCAAGGATCCTGGAGGAGGAACTGGGCTTTTCCCCGGCGGAAATCATGGGGGAAATGGGACCCGTCCCGGAGAATGATGAAGAACGGAATCTGGTGCTCCGCCTGACGCGGGAGGCCGTGGCCGTCGCCCTCAAAAGGCACGCGGGCAGGACCCGGTTTCTTTTCGGACCTTCCGGTCGGACTACGGTGGCGGAGGGCAAGGATCTCACCGAGGTTCGGTGGGTCATAGGGACAGGGGGTGCTCTGACTCGCCTGCCCGGAGGCGA
>CAYLPL010000312.1:0-1583 GCA_964385545.1 uncultured Clostridia bacterium
AGAAGCACTCCAATCCCTAGACACTCTCAGCTGAGAACTATGTCTGATATTTATGCTTACCCATTACCTACGCAAAAAGATGTAAATGCGATTCTGATAACCAGCCCTTCGAGACAATGGTTCCTGCCCCGAAGATAAACTAAGCATGAGCCTAGTAGATTCAGAGAACACACTTCAATGCAGATGTGTAAGAGGAATCCCCCGTCTCTTGGAAACAGGGGATTGGGTGTGGACGTGAGGGGATTTGAACCCCTGGCCTCCAGAGTGCGATTCTGGCGCTCTCCCAGCTGAGCTACACGCCCGTAATATTACCACTCCCATTACAGCAACGCTCATTGTACCGGAGTCTCAGGTCCCGGTCAATGATCGTGGCGAGGATGGCTTCAGGTTAGTTCTATCCTCTTCCCGATGCCGAGTTCCCGCGCCCGCTCGTAGGCTTCCCGGGCCACGGCGACGTCTAGGGGCGCGAGCCCCACCGCCTTAAACACCGTGAGCTCGTCTTCTCGGCTTCTGCCCGGTACCTCACCCGCCACTAGCTCTCCCATTTCGGCACCGATTATGGCACGGTCGATATCGCCCCGGGAGAACGGTTGGATGAAATCACCCGCCTCCTCCCAACAGGCCTCGCGGCTATCGACCACGATGCGATCGGCATTCCTGAGGGTAGCCGTGCCGATCTCGGCCATGTCGGGACGATAGGACCCTATACCGGTTATGTGGGCTCCGGGGGAAAGATCCGCGTATCGGAAGACGGGCTCCAGTGAAGTGGTGGCACATATTACGACGTCGGCACCGTTCACCGCCTCGGCCGAGCTGTCGCAGAGGACGAAGGATATCCGGTCGCTGCCCTGTAGTTCGGCCACGAGCTCCCCTGCGCGGTCGCGATCGATATCGAATACCCGCGCTTCCCTCAGCCTCCGCACTCGCGCCAGCGCTTCCAGCTGGCTCCGAGCCTGGACACCCGCCCCGATCACAGCCGCAATCTCCGCGTTGCAGCGGGCCAGGTATTTGGCCGCCACTCCTCCCGATGCTCCGGTGCGTAGGGCGGTGAGCGAGGCTCCGTCCAAAACGGCCAGGGGTTTTCCGGTACTCCCGTCGATCAACAGCATCACCCCGAGGATGGTGGATAAACCGAGGTCGGGATTACCGGGGAAGACGGAAACCACCTTCACTCCCGCCGCGTCGTGGGAGGCGGAAAAGGAGGGCATGGTCAGGGTAACTCCATCCGGAAGCTCCATCGGAGTCCGAAGCGGTGTCAGGGCGCGTCCGGCACTGAAAGCCTCGTAGGCTTCCTCCACCGTATCGATGGCCCGTTCCATGGACATGGCTGATCTCAAATCTTGGGCGTTTAGGGCGAGCAAGCGCGGTCACCTCCCCGAAGTCTTCGTTGCATTGATTCGTCGCGGAAGGCCTGCGATCCTTGCGAGTAGTACCTTTATCCCCGAATGTCTTAGCTGTTTAGCAGGATAATGCAGGAGACATCACAAAATCCTTATGATGGACAGTAACTCGTAAGCGCAATCGTGAGGGGGTTCTGCGATGAGGTGTCCGACCGTTCAACTGGGCAGGCGGGGACCCATAAT
>CAYLPL010000313.1:0-1568 GCA_964385545.1 uncultured Clostridia bacterium
GATTGCGCCCTTCGCGAGTTGGCCGAGGAAACGGGGCACCAGGCCTCCGATGCCGAGTTGCTCACCTCGTTTTATACCTCTCCCGGTTACAGCGACGAGAGGGTTCTCCTTTACCTGGTTCGCAATCCGGAATTGGCCGATCATGTCCCTCCCATGGATGATGGAGAGGACATCGAGTGGGCATGGTGCTCTCCGGAGATGATGTTTCGCAGCCGCGACGCGAAGACGCTTGCAGGACTCGGCTTCCTTCTCTCATCCGGCACCGGGGAAGATTTATTCCGCAGGGGATGATCCGTAGAAGCGTAAGATGATCCGACATTGACGATATGACCATCCTGGAAACGGACCGTGCGCGGGGAATTTCCTTTTTCCCCTCAAAACGGGATGATATCATTGAATGGCTGAGGCGTTTTGCGTCGCTTCTAGCCAGATTTAGAAGATGGGAGTCGATCCAGTTATGAAAATCGGAGTTCCCAAGGAAATTAAGAGTAACGAGCACAGGGTTGCCATGACCCCTGCCGGTGCTTCTACGCTCGTGGGAGATGGTCACACGATCCTCGTCCAGGCGGGTGCCGGAGAGGGTAGCGGTTTTTCCGACGACAGCTATCGCGAGGCGGGGGCGCAGGTGATCCCCACCGCCGCGGAAGTGTTCGAGGATGCCGAAATGATCGTCAAAGTGAAGGAGCCTCTGAATTCGGAGTACGAGATGTTGCGGCCGGGCCAGATTCTTTTTACCTACCTGCACCTGGCGGCCGACGAAGCTTTGACCAGGGCATTGATGGAGAAGAACGTAGTCTCCATCGCCTACGAAACGGTAGAAGAATCCGACGGAAGCCTCCCGCTTTTGACACCCATGAGCGAGGTTGCAGGACGCATGGCCACTCAGGTGGGTAGCCAAATACTGGAGAAACACCATGGAGGCGGCGGAGTACTACTCGGCGGCATTCCCGGGGTTAGTCCCGCCAAGGTCGTGGTGGTGGGCGGTGGTGTAGTGGGCACCAACGCCGCAAAGATAGCCATAGGCATGGGAGCTCGAGTGGTCGTTTTCGACATCGACGCCGCGAGGTTGCGTTACCTCGACGATATCTTCCTGGGCCGTCTGGAAACGCGAATGAACAATCCTTACACTTTGGCTAACGAACTGTCCGATGCGAACCTCCTGGTAGGTGCCGTACTCGTACCGGGTGCCAGGGCCCCGAGGATAGTGACCGAAGAAATGGTTGAAGGCATGCCCGCCGGATCCGTGATCGTGGACGTGGCCATCGACCAGGGTGGTTCGGTGGAAACCATCGATCGGGTCACGACGCACGCCAACCCCACATACGTGGTTCACGACGTGGTCCACTATTCCGTGGCAAACATGCCGGGAGCCGTTCCCCGGACATCCACCATCGGCTTGACCAACGTGACCCTGCCATACACCCGGGATATTGCCAGCAAGGGTTGGCGGAGGGCGGTCGAAGAAGTTCCCACCCTCGTCCCCGGGGTCAATGTCCTCGAGGGTCGGGTTGTTTACGAAGCAGTGGCCCGGGCACACGACCTGCCGTACACGCCCCTCGAGGAAGTGC
>CAYLPL010000314.1:0-1566 GCA_964385545.1 uncultured Clostridia bacterium
GTTGCCCAAGTGTTTTTTAGAATAATCATCTCTTTAGGTTTGTGAAATTTCCGGGTTAAAGGGGGAGGGCCATAATATGACGGAAGCAGCCATTCCCATCATCATTGACTGGATCGCACGGATTCTTGAAAACAAGGGGGGAAGAAGTCAACATGGATGACAGCACATTTCTTTTGCACACCTGAAAAGGTGCGCTTGCTTCATTATCATGGATAATAAGTGATGGCGGCTATTTTCATTTAAGAGGAGGAAAAGGCATGTTTTTGAAAACGGTCAAATCCGAAGGACTGGCCCACATTTCATACATACTTGGCGACGGAGCCAGTGCGGCGGTTATCGATCCGCGACGTGATGTTCATACGTACCTCGAGATCGCGGCCAAAAGAGGGACGCGGATTACCCATATTTTCGAGACCCACCGCAACGAGGACTACGTGATAGGATCGGTGGACCTGGCCGAGCATACGGGTGCCGAGATCCACCATGGCGGCGCACTGGACTTCCAGTATGGTTCGGTCGTCAGTGAAGGGGATGTGTTCGATTTTGGTGATATCAGGCTTCGGGTTCTGGAGACGCCGGGACACACTTTTGAGAGCATCTCGCTCGTGATGACCGACACAAATTTCGGCGATGACCCGGTTGGCGTTTTCACCGGCGACGCCCTGTTTATCGGTGATGTCGGCCGCACCGATTTCTTTCCTGACCGTGCCCGCGAGGTTGCCGGAATGCTGTATGACAGCATCTTTGAGAAGCTGCTGCCACTCGGGGACCAGACCATCCTCTACCCGGCCCACGGAGCGGGATCGGTGTGCGGCGACAGTATGGCATCACGTGAGTTCTCCACACTGGGGCTTGAGCGGAAAAACAATCCGGTGCTTCAGAAAACGGGACGCGAAGAGTTCATCGACTATAAGGTAAACGAAAAGCACTACCAGCCGCCGTATTTCCGACAGATGGAGAAATACAACCTCGAAGGTGCTCCTCCGCTGGCCGAACTCCCGCGTCCTGTCCCACTTACGCCGGACGATGTGGATGAAGCGACGGAGCGGGGCGCCGTTCTGGTGGACCTGCGCAGTCCCGAGGCCTTTGCGGGAGCCTTTATCCCGGACAGTTTGGCTATCCCGCTGGAGATGGTGCCGGCATATGCGGGCTATCTGCTGGATTGCGAACAGGAGCTGATCCTGATTCCCGAAACCCGGGAACAGGTTCGCACCGCGGTGCGATATCTCATTCGCATGGGATATGACCGTATTCCCGGCTACCTTGAGGGGGGAGTTCACGCCTGGGAGGTAAGCGGCCGCAGGTACGACCGAATCGATACCCTGCATGCGAAGGACCTGGAGAGGCGTCTGGAAGAGGACAGCGCCTCATTCACCCTGCTGGATGTCCGAAAAGTCACGGAGTATGAGGAAGGCCATCTGGAAGGTAGCACGCACATTTTCCTGGGGAATCTTCAGGATCGTATAGAAGAAATTCCCCCTGAAAAACCGGTGGTTACCTTCTGCGGCAGCGGGGAACGGGCGGTCATTGCGGCCTCCATTCTCAAAAAGCATGGATTCAGACATG
>CAYLPL010000315.1:0-1537 GCA_964385545.1 uncultured Clostridia bacterium
GCACGGATTGCATCCTCGACTCACCGAGCTTCTCGGCCGACTGAAGTTCCGTACCAGTTACGGCCAAAATGTGTTGCAACACTCCATGGAAGTGAGCCATCTCGCGACCGTCATGGCCTCCGAACTCGGAAGCAACAGTAACCTGGCGCGCCGCGCCGGCCTATTGCACGATATCGGTAAAGCCGTCGATCACGAGGTGCAGGGAACCCACGTGGATATCGGTAGGGATCTCCTACGCCGGTATGGTGAAAAGGATGATGTGATCGCCGCCATGAGTTCCCATCACGGAGATTACGAGGCCGAGGGCGTGGAAGCAGTTCTGATAACCGCTGCCGACGCACTTTCGGCGGCCCGACCCGGGGCCCGTCGCGAAACGCTCGAGGCCTACATCCAGCGTCTCTCGAAACTCGAAGATATCGCCGACTCCTTTCAGGGTGTCGAGGAGAGTTACGCCATCCAGGCGGGGCGCGAGATACGGATCATGGTCAAACCGGACGAGATCGACGATCTTGAAGCCTACTCCCTGGCCCGCGATATTGTGAAGAAAGTGGAGGATCAGGTGGAATATCCCGGCCAGGTTAAGGTCACGGTTATCAGGCAAACCCGGGCCGTTGAGTACGCCAAGTAGGCCGGATATCAAGGTCATGGATGGGTAGGGGGTTCGCGAAAGCTGCGAACCCCCTACCTATTGAGAGGAAAAGGGGATGATCTGGCGAAGGTTCGGTTGTTGTGGGGAGAGGAGCATGATAAGTGGATGCCCCCAAGGAAGACGCCATATTGTTCATCGGCGACGTAATGGGCAGACCCGGTCGACGGCTGCTTCGTGACATCCTCCCCGGAATTCGACGGAGACTGGGTATCACGGCGGTTGTCGCCAACGGTGAGAACAGTGCCGGCGGCCTGGGAATAACCAAAAAGTCAGCGGAGGAGATCTTTGGCGCCGGAGTAGACGTCATTACTTCGGGAAATCATATATGGGACAAACGTGAAGCCCTGGATTATCTCGCGGAAGAACCCGGGGTGTTGCGTCCCACCAACTACCCTCCGGGAGCACCCGGGCGTGGATTTGGGCTGTTCGAAACGGATACCGGCCGCGAATTCCTCCTGATTAACGTGCATGGCCGAGTCTTCATCGATACGTCCTTCGATTGCCCCTTTCGCGCCATGGAGGAGGTCCTGGGTCTTTTCCCGGGGGCGGCAACCACCCCGGTGCTCGTTGATTTTCACGCGGAGGCCACCTCAGAGAAGATGGCGATGGGATACGCCTTCGACGGCAGGGTGGCCGCGATTCTTGGAACTCATACCCACGTCCAGACCAATGATGCGAGAATTCTACCCGCCGGGACCGCCTACGTGACGGACGTCGGTATGACCGGTCCCGCCGACGGTGTGATCGGGGTCGATTCCGATGCCATAGTGCGGCGTTTTTACACCCAGCTTCCCACCCGTTTTCGGGTGGCTTCGGGTCCCAAGATGTTGAACGCCGCATTATTGCGCCTGCATCCACACCTGGCGCGGGTTAGCTCAATACAACTTC
>CAYLPL010000316.1:0-1533 GCA_964385545.1 uncultured Clostridia bacterium
TATTCGTTCGAGCTCATTCGATACCAGATGCGAATCCGCTACGATATCTGCGCCATCCACCATCACCGAGTCCACATCACCGGGTCCCGCGGCATTGAGCAACGAGGACAACGGATCGTGCAGTGGTGTCATGTGCGAAGAATCGGACCGTACCACGATTATGTCGGCTCGAAATCCCGGGGAGAGTTCCCCGACATCCTCAAGCCCCAGGGCGGAGGCTCCACCCCGGGTCGCCAGGTAAAGCGCACGGGACGCCGGCATGGCGCGGGCATCGAGGCGGGAACCCTTTTGCAGATAGGAGGCGAAGCGCATCTCCTCCCACATGTCCAAGGTACCCGCGCTCGCGGCGCCGTCGGTACCGAGCCCGACCGTCAATCCCACATCCAGCATTTCCTCTATCTGCGCTATACCACTCGCCAAACGCAGGTTACTCCTGGGACACGGGACCACCCCGGCACCACGAGCGGCCAGCTTTCGCATGTCGGCTTCGTCCAGGTGCACGCCGTGGGCCAAGGTTACGGGCGATGCGCCCAATAACCCCACTTCGTCGTAATAATCGACGGGGCCTTTGCCGTATCGATCCATTATCTCGCGGACCTCTCCCTCGGTCTCGGCGAGATGGGTGTGAATACCCACGCGCAATTTGCGTGCCATCTCTACTACGGTCTCGAGATAATCTGGAGGGCAGGTGTATGGAGCGTGGGGACCGAGGCTGACGGTAATTCTTCCTCCTTCCGCCTTGTGCCACCGTTTAACCAACCGGCGCGATTCCTCGAGACCCCTTTGGGCACCTTCACCGAAACCTATCAAGCCCCGGGACAGTACCGCCCTTATCCCGAGGTCGCGGCAGACATCGGCAACCCGCTCCATCGCGAAATACATGTCGGCGAAGCAGGTCGTACCCCCGAGCAGCATCTCCGCGACAGCCAAGGCGGTGCCCGCGGCTATGTCGGCTTCGGTCATCTCCTCTTCGATGGGCCAGATCCTTTCCTCGAGCCACTCCATGAGGGGAAGATCGTCGGCGTAACCCCGCAAAAGACTCATCGCCGCGTGTCCGTGGGCATTGACCAACCCGGGCATCACGAAGCATCCGGAGACATCGCGTACTTCGGGGTCGAAATCGACCGGAACCTGACCTTCACCGCCCACGGCGACGATCCACTGATCTCGAAGGAGCACATCACACCGCCGCGCGGCGACGCGACCCGGATCATCGGGCACTATGGCGATTCCACCGGACAATACTATGTCGGACACCGAAAACACCTCTCAAACGGAGATAAGCACCGTACCGCGACCGGCGTGAGTGGTTATGACCGCGCCGGCCGGGGCCAGCAGGACCTCCCGCGGCCGCAGTTTTCTAACCCTTTCGGCGAGCCACTCTGCCCTGTCGGGATTGTCCGCATGGGTTATGCCGACGCTGCTTTCATCCATGTCGGTGACGCGACTGTGCCCACAAACCAGCTCGTGTAGCCTTTCAAAGTGCCTTGCGGTACCCCGCCCCTTCTCGTGCCCCCCCAAGGCCCCGCTCCC
>CAYLPL010000317.1:0-1529 GCA_964385545.1 uncultured Clostridia bacterium
GGCCCTTGGCTATCGCCGGGGCCTTTAGAGATGGAAGGCTCGGCGTCATGGACTATTACACGATGAAGAACATCCAGGCGGACACTAGCATGCGGGAAGGTTTCTCCAAGTTTGCTCCCGACAGAGAAGACGAGGGTCCCGATCAGAAAGGCCGTCCTCCCGAAGAGGAAGAACAATCCTAGAGAAAGACCCTCGGAGGTGATTGGATGAATATTTCCGATCTGGTAGGATTGCTCGTGCTGCTGGTGGTATTTCGCCTCATCCGTGGAGTATTGACCCGGCTGGGGCAAGCCACCAGTTCGCCCGAGCTTGCTCGATCCGCGAACGAAGAGGGGAGGGCGACCGAAGAAGCGACCCCGTCCGTCCCCGAACCGCCGCTCACGAGCGCGCGTCGTACGCTCTCCTCTCGATCCATCCGCCGGGACGGGACCCCCGTTTCGGAGGCCGACGGGGGGAAGTCGCTCGATGGCGATGCCGGAGGAGTTAGCGATGAGCGAAGTCAACCAGTGTCCGCCCGGACGGATGTGCCGGACCAAGGCGGGCGCAGAGGGCCGTTCGATGACTTGGTGCGGGAGTCGCCTTTGGTAGCGGGGATCGTGATGCGCGAAGTGCTGGGATCACCGCGGGCCAAGAAACCTTATCGCCCCCTCGAGCATTAGGTGGGAAATGAGCTCCCCGGGTACGAAAGGTTTCGAGGGGGCTTTTCGATGATGTCGTGATAGAGGATAGAATGTGTGTGCGGCGAAGTCTTTTGTTACCGGTACCGCGGTATGCTCGGTGAGTGAGGGTCGATTTTACACCGGTTGATGAGATTCCGATTGCGTCGGCTCGCTTAGAGTCCGATACGAAGAGTGCGAATGGAGTGATGGAGAGCCACTTGATGAGCGCCGCCTCGAATGCAGAAGAAGTCATAAGAGCTACCTTCAAAGTGGACGACAACACGGATGCCGTCCGGCTGTTCGGCCAGGGTGATCGGAACCTGAGCATCATCGAGGAAAGATTCCCCGTACGCTTCGTCAGCCGGGGCAACGAGCTGGTGATCGTCGGGCCGCCGAAGGAAGTGGAACGCGTAAGCCGCCTGCTCGAGAGGCTTTTGTCTACCTTGCGTTCCGGAAATGAGATAACCGAGCAGGTTATCTCCCACGCCATAGATTTGACGCAGTCGGGCGACGAGGAGCCGCTCGACGACATCTACGATGATACCATCATAACCACGGCCCGGGGCCGCAGAATCACCCCCAAGACCCGGGGGCAAAAACAGTATCTGAAGGCCATGCGGGCCAATCCGTTAGTTTTCGCCATCGGCCCCGCCGGAACGGGTAAGACCTTTTTGGCGATGGCCCAGGCCAACGCGGCCCTGAAGGCGGGCACCGTCAACCGCATAATCCTAACCCGTCCCGCCGTAGAGGCGGGTGAACCCCTGGGTTTTTTGCCCGGGGCCCTGCCGGAGAAGGTCGGTCCGTACCTGCCTCCCCTTTACGACGCGGTATACGATCTGATCCGGGTCACCCGGTTCGAAGAGGGAGTGG